>JANXOE010000252.1 GCA_025353745.1 Hymenobacter sp. | reverse complement strand
CAAGGCCAAAGAGTTGCAAGCGGTTGTCAAATGTAGCGGCCAGCTTGGGGCATCCGCAACCCAATTAAAGCAAAAATGACAAAATATTTTCAAATAATGACGCAACTATGGCGGAGGCTCGTTACCTGCAACGCCGCACCCCTAGCCTTCGGCTCGGGCCGGCTGGGCGTAGGCATTGGCGTCGTCGGTGAAAGCGGCGGTGTGAAAATTGGCCTCCTCGTGGAAATGATAGGGGTTGCGAAATGCTGGAGCCGCAGCGGCGACGGCAAAAAAGCTAGCCTTCGGCTCTGCTCCAGCGCCCCTGCAACGAGCGCGCAAAAGTGGTGCCGAACCAAGCGTTCACCTTCGGCTCGCTGGCGCGGGGCGGCGAGCGCTATGTGCAAGTTAAGCGCTGGCGGCGGGCAAGCTGCACAGCAGCTGGGGAACCGGCACGTTTACCTTTGCGCCGACGGGGCGAGCCCGCTGTGCCCGCCCCGCGCCTCCGTCCGCTATGAGCCCCGCTGCCCCCCACGACCCTTACGCGGCCCTGCGCCTGCCCGATTTTCGCCGCCTGGTTTCCGCCCGGGTGCTGTTCACCACCGCCACCCAAATCCAGGGCGTGGTGGTGGGCTGGCAGATTTTCAAGCTCACCAACGACCCGCTGGCCCTGGGCCTGATCGGGCTGGCCGAGGCCATTCCGAGCATCGGCGTGTCGCTCTACGCCGGGCATGTGGCCGATTCGGTGCGCCGCAAAAAGATCATCGTGCCGACGGTGGCCGTGCTGTTTTTGTGCGCTGCCACGCTGTTTTGGCTTTCGCGGCCGGGGCAGGCCGACGTGCTGCTGCGGGGCCGGGTGTACGTGGAGATGCTGCACGCCACGTTTGTGTGGCCGCTGTACCTGGTGCTGTTCGTGAGCGGGGTGGCGCGGGGCTTTTTGGGGCCGGCGCTGTTCGCGTTCATGCCCCAACTGCTGTCCGACCGCAGCCTGCTGCCCAACGCCGTGACCTGGAACTCGACCAGCTGGCAGGCGTCGACGGTGGTGGGGGCCGCGGTGGGCGGCATGCTGCTCACGCTGGGCCTCGACGTGGCCTACGGCGTTGATACCGTGCTCGAAGGCCTGGCGCTGCTGCTGTTCATCAGCATAGCCAGCCGCGAGCTCCCGCCCGTCGAGGGCGAGCGGCTAACGCTCAGCGAGAGCATTCTCAGCGGCACCAAGTTCATCTTTGGCAACCAGATCGTGCTGGCCGCGTTGTCGCTGGACCTGTTTGCCGTGCTCTTTGGCGGGGCGGTGGCGCTGTTGCCCATCTTCGCATCCAAAGAAATGCTGAACGTGGGGCCCGCCGGCCTGGGCTACATGCGGGCGGCCCCGGCCGTGGGCACGGCCCTGATGGCGGTGTGGCTCACGTTTTCGCCCATGCGCAAAGGCGCGGGGCGTAAGCTGCTGTGGGCGGTGGCGGGCTTCGGGGCGGCCACCATCGGGTTTGCGCTCTCGCACAACATCTACCTGTCGCTGCTCATGTTATTCCTCACGGGCGTGTTCGATTCGGTGTCGGTCATCGTGCGCTCCACGCTCATCCACACCTACACCCCCGAGTACATGAAAGGGCGCGTGTCGGCCGTGAACAACATTTTCATCGGTTCCAGCAACGAGATCGGGGCCTTCGAAAGCGGGGCGGCGGCCAAGGTGCTGGGCACGGCCCCGAGCGTGGTGTTCGGGGGCATCATGACGCTGCTGGTGGTGTCCTTCACCGCCTGGCGGGCCGACAAGTTGCGCACCCTGGAAATGGGCGCGGGCAAAAAGCCGGCCCCCGAGCTTCCCGAGCCCGAGCCGGCTCAGTCGCAGCGCACGTAAGGCCGCAGCTTCTCCCAGTCGTCGGGCTTCAGGGTCGGAATCTGCTTTAAGTCAGCGACTTGGTGGTAGGGGCCGTGCTGCTTGCGGTAGGCCACGATGAGGCGGGCCAGGCCCTTGCGGATGTAGGGGTGCAGGTACAGCTCGTCGAACGAGGCGGTGTTCACGTTGACGAGCTGCGGCGCAAAGCCGGGCCGCACGAAGGTGTACTTGCGCAGGCTGTCCACCAGGTCGGGGGCGTCGCGCAGCACGAAAACCTCGCCCAGCTGGTCGGCCCGCACGTAGCCGCCGAGCTGGTTGCGGTACTGCACCACCCACCGGGCGCGCCCCGCCCCAATGCCGCGAATCTGCATCAGTTGCGTGGTGTCGGCCGCGTTCAGGTCGAAGGGCTGCAGGTGCTGGGGCTTGCGCGCAAACTTGCCAGCAGCGGCAAACGGTGGGAATTTCCCGGGGCCGTTTGCCGCGTAAGCCGGCCGGGGGCCCCGGGGCGGCAGCGCGTCGGGCAGCTGCATGAACGGGGCCAGCCGCTGGTACAGCGAGTCGTCGAGCCCGTACATTTTCCGGATTTGCGCCTTGGCGCGGAAGCCGCCCGCTGCGTCGCGGTACTTCACGATGCGGCCGGCCACGAAGTGCGGCACGCCCCGCGCCTCCCAGCCTTCGGCCGTTAAAGTATTGGGGTCGAAGGGCCCCAGGGGCACCTGCGCCACTTGCGGGTAGCGCGAAAAGCGCCCGGGCGTGCGCGGCGCGTAGCTGCGGCCCGGCGCGCGGTTGGCGGCCAGGTTGGCGGCCAGCCGATCAAGCAGCTGTTGGTCGGCCGCGGGCAGGTACTGGGGCTGGGCCGGGTGCCAGAGCAGCGGCAACAACAGGGCCCCGGCCAGCACCGCCAGCAGCCCGACCATGCCCCGGGCCTCGGCCCGCGAGTAGCCCATGTGGCGTCGCACCCAGCGCAACGGGCCCGCAGCGGGGCGCTGCTTGGGTTGGCGGGGCGGGAGCGGCGGGGCAGCGGGCAAAGGCGGCATTTAGTTGGGCAGCGTCAGCAGGTAGCCGATGGTGAAGTTCGCGTCCCAGTCGAACACAAATTGCTGGCAGCCAGTAGCCTCGGCCACGGCGCGGTAGATGTTGACGCCGGCTTTGCCCTTGGCGTTGTCCAGCTGGTAGGCGCTGGGCGCGTCGAGCACGGTGAAGCGCTCTTTGCCTTGGCGCACCTTCTTGGCCAGCTCGAACGGGATGCCGCCGATGATGAAGCACGTGGCGTGCAGTCCGGCCGGCACCCGCTGGGCCTTGGCTTTCACGTCGTTGGCCACCACGTCGTCGGTTGTGCTCTGCTCGAAATACTTGGCCCCGTAGGTTTCCACCGATTTGGGCTGGCCGCCGGCCAGCCACGAAATCTTGGTGTTACTCGAGCCCATGTCGACCACAAATGCCTTGCCGGCGTACGCGGCCGGCAGCACCGCGCGCAGGCCCAGCACGCCTTCGCGCTCGGGCGTCACGGTGTTCACCACGTAGTGCAACGACTTCAGGGCCTGCACAATCTTCTGGGTGCCGCTGGCCTTGAGGGCCCCCGAGCTGACGACGAAATGGATGTCGCGCCCGCCCACGCCGTAGTCCAGCATCTTGCCAATGTAGGCTTTCAGGCCCTGGCGCACGTCGGCGTCGGAAGCCATGTTTTCCATCACCAGGCTGTTGCCGAACTCGGCTTTTTCCAGCTTCCAGTTTTTCTGCCCGTCCAGGCGCACGATGAACGAGTTGAAGCCGCTGGCCCCCAGCTCCACCACGCCTTTGAGGTGGCCGCCCACCGGCGCGGGCGCTTCGTAGGCGAAGGCCGGGCGGGGCCCCCCGCCCGCCGCCGACGGGGCAGGGCCCCCGCCCGGCTGGTCGGCGGCGCTTGCCGGGGCCGTTTCGTTGCCCGGCGAAGTGGCCGATCCTCCGGCCACCGATGCCGTGGCAACCGGCGTCAGCGGCGGGTGCGTTTCGGCAAAATAGCGGAAGCCAAAGTACAGGGCCCCCAGCACCACGACCGTGATGATGAGCCGACCGGCTACGGTTAAGCGTTGCATAAGCGAAGAAAAGAGAAGGGTTGAATGATTGAGAATCAAGGGCTCCAGTTGCACCCGGAATGACAGTTCGGCGAATGCGCTACTCCAGCAGGTTGCGGTAGGCGCTGTCTTTGGGCGGGTAGAACGTGGGGCTGCCAGGGGCCGTCACCGCGGCCGTGGGGACGGGAGCGGGGCGGGCATCGAGCGTCACCAGCTTGAAATCACCTTTGTTGTACGCCTCCAGCAGGGCCTCGCCTTTGTCGGAGAGGACGCCGTTTTGCACGTCCACCGAGTTGATGAAGTCCATCGACAAGTCCATGGCCCGCTTCATTTCGCCCAGCTTCTGGCTCATGTCGTCCTGGATGTACTCCATCGACTCGTCGAAGTAGAATTTCTTGTCCGGGTCGCCCTTGAAAATGCTGATGGCCGTGCGCAGCGCGCTCGAGCTTTCCTTCACAATCTTGTACTCCACCTCCTTCAGCCGCACCTTTATCTCGGTTTCCTTGATGATGTAGTCGGCGCTCTGGTTCACTTTTTCCATGAAGGCCAGCACCGTTTTGATGTTGCGCTGGAGCGGGAGCAGCTTCTCGTTCATCTGCTGCAGGCCCGCGCCTTCGATGGTGGCCAGCGAGGCGGTTTCCTTCATGCCGGGGCGCTCGAGCATGGCGCTGGCCTTGTTGGCTTCGGCAAATTTTTGCTTGATGGCGTCGTTGTTTTCCGTGATTTTCTTGTTCAGCTTCACCATCTGGCCGGCCAGCTGGTCGATCTGGCCCTGCATTTTCTGGCGCTTCTGCTTGAGGTCGTCGATGTATATTTTGAGGATGGCGATGGGGTCGAGCTGAATCACGAGGCCCGTAATCTTGCGCATCAGCGTCTTGAACAGAAAAAACAGCCCCGTGCGCACGTCGCGGCTCGTGGCCAGGAACACCAGCACGCCGAGGGCCCCCAGCAAAAACGCCAGGTGCAACGTGTTGGTGGCCACGTCGACCAGAAATTTAACGACCTCGTTGAAGTAGAACAGGCCCGTGCCGACCAGGCCGGCCATCACCACCAGGCCCAGCACGCCCTCGGGGCGCGACCAGAACGAGCGTTTTTCCACGTCGGCGCTGCCGCCGGCCAGCTGCGAGAAATCAGGAGTAGCCATGGGGATTCGGTAAAAAGTTAAAGCCGGAGATAGGTAAAAGTTGTGGGGCATTGGTTGGCCGCCGCGGCTGGCATTGCACCGGACCGGGGCGCCGCGCCCTGTTTCGGCGTTCAACGGCCGACGGTCCGCTCATTTAAGGTACTGCGTAATTCTGTTTACGTCGTTCCTGATCTGCTGCGTGAAGTGGCCGTAGGTGGCCTCGTAGTTCTGGCGGTGTTGGGTGAGGCGGGCGCTCTGCTCGGCAATTTCGCCGCCGATGGCCGTCAGCCGCGCCGCGTTGGCGGCGGCTTTTTGCTGCAGTTCGGCCAGCTGCCGGGCCAGGGCGTCGTTGTCGGCTTGCAGCTGCTGCTGCTCGCGCTGCAAGCCGCCCACCCGCTCCTGCACGGCCTGGTCCACGCTTTTGCCGAAAGCATCGCGGTCCTGGGCCAGCAGCGTCAGGTACTGCTGGGCCGTGCCGGTGAGCACGGCCAGGTCGGGCGGCCCGCCCAGGGCCTTGAAGCTGGCCCACGCCGCCTGGTACTGCTTGCCCTCGCTCAGGTCGAGCCCTTCCAGGCCGCGCAGCGTCTCGCGGAACTCGAAATAATCGGGGCCGGGCAGGTTGTTTTTGATCAGCACGCCGGCCAGGTGCTCGGCAAACTTGCCGTCGATGTTGCCGGCCGGCAGCGGGGCCGTGGGCGCAACGGCCCCGGCGGGCCCCGGGGCGCCGCCCGCCGGGGCCGTCGCGCCCGGGCCGGCGGGCGCCGGCTCGGCATCCTTGATGAAAAAGCTCAGAAATTTCTGGCTCAGGTTGTCCGATGCAGGCATGGGCGTCCGGCGTTATACAATACAACCGCAATGTTACTGGATTCGCCCGAATAGAAGCGGCGTTTCCTGAAATTGGGGGGCCTGCCGAGGGCCCCCGCCTACTCCGCCGTCAGCTCCAGCACGTGGCTGGTGAGGGCCGGGGCGTCGTCGGGCGAAAGCCGCAGGCCCACTTGCATCAGGTAATCGCCGGAGTACGCCTGGCCCTGGTCGGGGAGGGCAGCAGCAGTGCCGGGCACGAGGTTAGTTTCGGCCACGCGGTAGCGCCGGGCGGGGTCGAGGCCCTGCAGGCGCACCCGCCGCACGGTTTCGTGGAAGCGCGTGTGCAGGTTGTAGGCGAAGAGCACGGCGCGGGCGCGGTCGTCGGCCACGTACATGAGGGCCGGCTGGTTGCCCTCGTAAGGCGAGCGCAGGCGGTACAAATCGCCTTGCCAGACGACCGGGCTCAGACGCTTGTACGTCTGCACGGCCTGCTGGCTGAAAGCAAATTCGGCGGGGGTAAGTTTCGCCAAATCAAGGTCGTAGCCGAGCTTGCCCATCATGGCCACGTCGGTGCGGAACTTGAGCGAGTGCTGCGGGTTCCAGTTGGTGACGTGGCAGGCCAGCGTCAGCGACGGGAAGAAGTTGGAGTAGCCCCACTGGATGAACACGCGCTCCACGGCGTCGGTGTTGTCGGAGGGCCAGAACTCGGTGAAGTACTTGAGGGCCCCGTAGTCGGTGCGGCCGCCGCCGCCCGAGCACAGCATGATGGGCACGTGCGGATACTGCTGCCGCAGCCGCTCGCACACCCGGTAGAGCCCGCGCACGTAATCGACGTAGAGGTGCGACTGGTCTTTGCCCAGGTACTGGGAGTAGGCGTTGGTCATGGGCCGGTTGCAGTCCCACTTCACGTAGGCCAGGCCGGGGTTTTGGGCGAACACCCCGGCCACGGTGTTGTACACGAAGTCCTGCACCTTGGGGTTGGTCAGGTCCAGCACCAGCTGGTTGCGGCTGAGGTCTTCGGTGCGGTTGGGCAGCTTCAGGACCCAGTCGGGGTGCTTTTCGTAGAGCTCGCTCTTGGGGTTCACCATTTCGGGCTCCAGCCAGATGCCGAACTTGACGCCGTTCTTGCCGGCTTCCTGCACCAGGTGGCCGAGGCCGTTGGGCAGCTTGGCGCGGGTGGGCTGCCAGTCGCCGAGGCCGGCGTTGTCGCCGCCGCGCGGGTATTTATTGCCAAACCAGCCGTCGTCGAGCAAAAATAAGTCCACGCCCAGCTTGCCCGCGCCGGCCAGCAGGCCGTCGAGCTTGGGCTCGTTGAAATCAAAAAACGTTGATTCCCAGTTATTAAGCAGCGTCAGGCGGGGTTGCGTGCCGTCGAGCACGCCGTAGCGGCGGGCCCAGCGGTGCAGGTTGCGCGAGGCCTGGCCCTTGCCCTGGGCGCTGTAGGTGAAAATAAATTCGGGCGTGACGAACGCCTGATTCGGCGGCAGCGTGTAGGCCGAAGCGTAAGGGTTTATACCCGCCGACACGCGCAAATCGTTGTGGTTGTCGAGCTCAAAAGCCAGGCGGAAGTTGCCCGTCCAGCCCAGCGTGCCGGCCAGCACTTCGCCGGTGGTTTCGTCGGCTGCTTGGCCCAGGGCCAGGTAAAAGGCCGGGGTCTGGTACATGTCGGCCCGCGTGCCGAGCTTGGTGTCCAGCACTTTGATGCCGCTGGTGAGCGGCGCTTCCTGCTGCCGCATCTCCTCGGCCCAGTCGCCGTGGAACTGCGTCAGCCAGTACTGCGGGGCCTGAAAGTGCAGCAGCGCCGACGCGTAGTGGTTTAGCACCAGCGCCTTGCGTTCCTGGTGCTTGATTTCCGTCCAGGTTTTGATGACGTCTTCCCGGGCGTAGGCGGTGTAGTGCAGCAGCACTTCCACCGGGTACTGGGCGTCGCGCAGGCGCACGGTGGTGGTGCGCACGCCCTCGCCGGCCGGGGCCGTCTGCGCGTCGACGTACAGCAGCTCCAGCGAGGGGTTGCCGTCGGCGTGCGTCAGGCCCACGGCGGGCTCAAACAAGTTGTCAAGCCCGGCCGGCGCGTAGGCCTCGTGCCCGCCGCTGAGGCGGGCGTAGTCGGCCGGGGCGGCGAGCCGGGGCCCCAGGTAGCTTTGGTAGAGGCGGTGGTTGGCGCCCACCGTCAGCACCAGGCTCAGGTGCTGGGTTTCGATGACGAGCGGGGCGGGCGCTTGGGCCGAGGCCGGGCTGAAACGGATGAGCATCAGCAGCAATGGGAGGAAGGAACGGCAGAACATGCGGCAAATGTGGCCACAAACCCGCGAACGGCTCCTGGCCCACCCGGGCCCCGGCCGCGCTTATTCCCAGAACCGTTGCAAGCGGCCGATTTTGCGCGGTGCCTCCCGCTTCACGGTCACGGGCAGGGGAGGGGTGAACGGCTTGGTTTTGAGGGCCACCCAGCCGGAAATGCGTTTCAAGGCATCGGGCGAAAACGTGGGCTGCTGGGCCCCGTCGATTACCGGCCACTGCCCGGGCGCGGGCTGGAACAAATGGTTGACGCCGGCCAGGCGGAAGCCCTTCACTCGGTGGTTGGTGCGGCGCAGGGCCTTGTAGAGCGGCGTCATGTTGCGCTTGGCCGACACCTGCAAATCGGCCGTCCCGTTGAGCAGCAGCACCGGGCAATCCACCTTGCCGAGCTGGGACCGCGGGTCAAAATCAAAAAAGTAGCGCGACCACGCCGAGGTGAGCTGCCCGGCACGGGCGCGGGCCATGCTGGCGTCGATGCCCGAGTTGGTGCCGCTGAGCAGGGCGGCCACCTGGGCGCGGGCCGCGGCGTTGTCGGGCGTCTGGCGGATGACGCTCACCGTGCGCTGGTACACGTCGCGGGCCGCTTTCACCTGCGTGCGGTCGGCCCCGATCAGGCGCATGATTTCGCCTTGCTGGTGCAGCAGCACTTCGTAGCCCGGTTGCCCGTAGCCGGCCAGCGCCACCACAAAGGCCGGGGCCCTGCCGGGCGCGGCGGCGGCCAGAAAGGCCACGTTGGCGCCCTCGCCGTGCCCGAGCAGGCCCACCCGCCGCGCCGACACCAGGGGCTGCACCCGCAGGCAGGCCAGCGCGGCCTGGGCGTCGGTCACGAGGTCGGCGGTGGTGGCGTTGGCATAGGTACCGTCCGACTTGCCCACCCCGCGGTCGTCGAAGCGCAGCACGGCCACCCCGTGCCGGGTCAGGTAGTCGGCCAGCTGCCCGAACATGCGGTAGCCCGACACGTCCACGTCGCGGTTCTGCGGGCCCAAATCCGAAAGCAGCACCACGCCTGGGAAGGGGCCCTCGCCGGCCGGCACCGTGAGCGTGCCGCCCAGGTGCTGGCGGGTGACGGGGTTCAGAAACGAGAGGTCGGTTTCGCGGTAGGGCGGGGCGGCGCGCAGGCGGTTGGTGGCCCGCGCCGAGGCCACGGCGCGCCGCAGCACCAGCGGCGCGGTGAGGCCCGGCTGCGTCCAGGTGCCGCTGAGGCGGGCGCCGTCGTCGAGCACCTTGCCTTCGAAGTGGCTGCCGGCCTGCTCGATGCGCAGCGTGAGGTCGTTGCCCTTCAGCTCCACTTCCACCGGCATCCGGCTGATGCGCTGCTGGGGGGCGTCGAGGGCCGCGTAGTAGGTGCCGTTGGTGAGCGGCACGATGGTGATGACGAGCGTAATCTCGCCGCCGAGCAGCTTCAGGGGCCCTTTCCACTGGCCGCTGAGGGGCGCGGGCGAAGCCGGCGGGCCGGCCACGGCGCGGGGCGTTGGTGCCAACGAAGCCAGCAACAGGAGCGTAGCGAGTAGAAATTTAATCATGTAATAAGTCAATAAAATGAATGCTCTAAGGCTTTCGTAAAGATTTTAGGGTTGAAAAGTACAATAATTATGCGAATATTGGCGGAAAACTGTTGTGCTCGCGCAAAACAGGGCCCTGGGCCGGGCAAAGCAGCCGGGGGCCTTCCTTTGCGGTCCGGATCTCTTCCGGGTCCGCCCGCAACCTTTTGCCCCCCGCCCGCTGTTAGCTTGTCTATGCCCAAAAACGACGCTTTGCAAGTGGCCGCCCCCGCGGCCAACCCGATCGACCAGCTCGACCCGCGCCAGTTCATCCTCATCAAAAACGCCCGCGTTCACAACCTCAAAAACCTGAGCGTGGCCCTGCCCCGCAACCAGTTCATCGTCGTCACGGGCCTGTCGGGCTCGGGCAAGTCGAGCCTGGCGTTCGACACGCTGTACGCTGAAGGCCAGCGCATGTACGTGGAAAGCCTGAGCAGCTACGCCCGCCAGTTTTTGGGGCGCATGGACAAGCCCGACGTGGACTACATCCGGGGCATTTCGCCGGCCATCGCCATCGAGCAGAAGGTCAGCATCAAAAACAACCGCTCGACGGTGGGCACCAGCACCGAGATTTACGACTACCTCAAACTGCTCTTTGCGCGGGTGGGGCGCACGTATTCGCCCGTCAGCGGCGCGCAGGTGCGCAAAGACAACGTGGCCGACGTGGTCGATTTCCTGGCCGCCCGGCCCGAAGGCACCCGCGCCATGGTGCTGGCCCCGCTGCCGCCGCTGGCCCCCGGCCGCACCCTGGCCAAGGAGCTGGATTTGCTGTTGCAAAAAGGCTACAGCCGCGTGGTCATCGGCGGCGAAACGGCTTTCATCGAAGACCTGATCGGCGAAGGCAAGCCCGAGCCCCTAGGGGAGGTGTTCATCATGATTGACCGCGCCGTGCTGCGCCCCGACGACGAAGACCTGCTCTTCCGCCTGTCCGACTCGGTGCAAACGGCGTTTTTTGAGGGCCACGGCACCTGCCTGCTGCGCCTCAACGACGACGAGACGCGCACGTTCTCCGACAAATTTGAGCTGGACGGGCTGGCGTTTGAGGAGCCGAGCGTCAACTTCTTCTCCTTCAACAACCCGTACGGGGCCTGCCACACCTGCGAGGGTTTCGGCTCGGTGCTGGGGATCGACGAAGATTTGGTGATTCCGGACAAGAGCATGACCGTGTACGAGGGGGCCATCGCGCCCTGGCGCACCGAGAAGCAGGGCGAGTGGCTGAAGCCGCTGCTGAAAAACGGCATCCGCTTCGACTTTCCCATCCACCGGCCCTACAGCGACCTGAGCGCGGCCGAGCAGCGCCTGCTGTGGACGGGCAACAAGCACTTTGAGGGCCTCGATGCTTACTTTAAGTGGGTGAGCGAGCAGACCCACAAAATCCAGTACCGGGTGCTGCAAAGCCGCTACCGGGGCCGTACCGTGTGCCCCGACTGCCGCGGCACGCGCCTGCGCAAAGAAGCCCAGTACGTGAAAGTAGATGGGCGCAGCATCGCCGACGTGGTGCTGCTGCCCATCGCGGGGGCCCTCGAATTTTTCAACAACCTGGGGTTGGAAGAACACGAGATGAAAGTGGCCGAGCGGCTGGTGACGGAAATCACCAACCGCCTCGGCTACCTCCACCGCGTGGGCCTGGGCTACCTGACGCTGAACCGCTTGAGCAACACGCTGAGCGGCGGCGAAAGCCAGCGCATCTCGCTGGCCACGTCGCTGGGCTCGGCGCTGGTGGGCTCGATGTACGTGCTCGACGAGCCCAGCATCGGCCTGCACCCGAAGGACGCCGAGCAGCTCATCGGCGTGCTGCGCTCGTTGCAGCAAATGGGCAACACGGTGGTCGTCGTCGAGCACGAAGAAAAGATGATGGAAGCCGCCGACCAGATCATCGACATCGGCCCCGAGGCGGGCAGCGGCGGGGGCCACCTCATGTTCCAGGGCACGTACCCGGAGCTGCTGCACGACACCGAAACCTACACCGGCAAGTACCTCAGCGGGGCCCTCGAAGTGGCCGTGCCCAAAGTGCGCCGCCCCTGGCGCAACGCCCTGGAGCTGACCGGGGCCCGCGAAAACAACCTGAAAAACGTGAGCGTGAAGCTTCCGCTCGGCGTGATGACGGTGGTCACGGGCGTGTCGGGCTCGGGCAAGTCCACGCTCATCAAGCGCATCCTGGCCCCGGCCCTGCTGAAGCAGCTGGGCGGCGGCGCGGGCGAAAGCACCGGCAAGTTCGACCGGCTGACCGGCGTGCAGGGCCAGGTGTCGCACGTCGAGTTCGTCGACCAAAACCCCATCGGCAAGTCCTCGCGCTCCAACCCCGTCACCTACGTAAAGGCCTACGACACCATCCGAACGCTGTTTTCGGAGCAGCCGCTGGCCAAGGCCCGGGGCCTGAAGCCCTCGCATTTCTCCTTCAACGTGGACGGCGGGCGCTGCGAGGTGTGCCAGGGCGAAGGCCAGGTGAAAATTGAGATGCAGTTCATGGCCGACATTTACCTGACCTGCGAAAGCTGCGGCGGCCGCAAGTTCAAGCAGGACGTGCTGGACATTAAATTTCAGGACAAGGGCATCGACGAAGTACTGGACCTGACCGTGGCCGACGCCGTGCAGTTTTTCAAAACCCAACCCAAAGTGGCCGAGCGCCTCAAGCCGCTCGAAGACGTGGGCCTGGGCTACATCCGCCTCGGGCAGTCGGCCAATACGCTCAGCGGCGGCGAGGCCCAGCGCGTGAAGCTGGCCTCGTTCCTCACCAAAGGCGCCACGCTCCAGCAGGATAAAATTCTGTTCATCTTCGACGAGCCCAGCACCGGCCTGCACTTCCACGACATCGCCAAGCTGCTGGGGGCCCTCAACGCGCTGATCGAGCAGGGCAACTCGGTGCTCATCATCGAGCACAACGTCGACATCATCAAGTG
>JANXOE010000248.1 GCA_025353745.1 Hymenobacter sp. | reverse complement strand
GAGGTGACGACGGTAGAGCACGCCGCGGTAGCTGAGCATGGCCCGCACGGTGTCGGTGGGCTGGGCACCGGTCATCATCCAGTAAAACGCGCGGTCGGCATCGTAGTTGATGGTGGCGGGGTTGGTTTGGGGGTTGTAGGTACCGAGCTTCTCGATGAAACGGCCATCGCGGGGAGCGCGGGCGTCAGCTACTACGATGTCGTAAGTCGCGGCCTTTTTGCGGCCGCGGCGGGCGAGGCGAATTTTAACTGCCATAAACCACGGAGGGGGTTGGGCGACGCAGCTCGTGCGTCTGGGTTGAAAAATTTAGGAGTGCAAAGGTAGCATTTATTCAACGCATTAGCCAGGCTTGCGGCAAAAAAAGCCCCGGCCGCGTGGGCGGCCGGGGCTTTATCGTCTCCATGCCGGGGCCCTCAGGCCGGTACGGCCAGCTTTTTGGCGCGCTGCTTGGGCTGCACGTTTTTGCGCTTTATTTTGATGATGCGGGCCTTGTCCATCGTCCAGATCACCACGTAGGTGGGGTCGAACTCCCACCATTTCACCCCGAAGTTCACGCGCATCGGCAGCTTGTGGTGGTTGTTTTGGAACAGCTCGCCGAAGGCCAGGAAATCCAGGGCCAGCGTGTTGCGCGATTTGTCGTGGTTGTCGAAGTTCTGGTAGCCGTACTTGTGGCCGCTCCAGTTCACGATGGCCCCGTGGATGGGCCCCATCAAAAAGTGCAGCGGCAGCAGCAAATACTGCCACCACGCGGTGGCAAAGTTGATGTAAAACAGCACGTAGGCCGTGCCCCAGCCGAGGCGCGAAACGACGCCGCCGCCGAACGCCTCCAGGGCCTTCCACTCCGGAATGTCGCCCTCGAAGCGGGTGGCCAGCTCGTGCTTGTTGTGCACCACGTCGTTGTAGATGTTCTTCGTTTTCCACATCATATCGAACGCGTTGTTCGAAAAGTGCGGCGAGTGCGGGTCCAGCTCCGTGTCGGAGTAGGCGTGGTGCATGCGGTGCAGCAGGGCGTAGGCGCGCGGCGAAAGAAAGCTGCTGCCCTGGCAGATGTAGGTGAAAAGATAGAAAAACTTCTCCCAGAACTTGTTCATTGTAAACATTTTATGCGCCGAATAGCGGTGCAGGTAAAACGTCTGCGTAAACAGCGATAAGTAGTAGTGGGCAACGAAGAAAATAAGGATGGCCATAACTGTAGGGAGCATGAACTTGCCCGCACAAGTAAAATACCCGGCGGTTGGTTCAGCGGTATTATCACAAAATTACGGCCAGGGCCCCCAGGAGGATTGTTTGGGGGGCGCAAACCCCAAATCTTGCACGTGGGGCCGCCGGGGAGGGTTTGCCGGTGCCGCCGCGGGCCCGTTTTTCTGGCCCTCCCCCGGCGGATTTTAGTTTTCTTGCGGGGCCGCCGTCCCGGACAGGAGGGCCCCCAGTGCGCCTTCGTCGTTGGCTTCCAGGGCTACCTCGGCGCGGAGGTTGTCGACGTCCCGTTTTATGCTGGCCACGGCCAGGGTTTTTTCTGACTGCCGAAAGCCGACGGATCCCGCCCGTTCCGCCAGCGGGCCCTCCACTTCCAACCGGTCCCACTTTTCGGCGTGGCCGGTGTAGCGAATCGACAGGTCGTAGTGCTTGCTCCAGAAGAAGGGCACGGCCTCAAACCGCTCGCGCTGGCCCAGCATGTTGCGCGCGGCGGTCTGGCCCTGGCGTTGCGCCACCGCCCAGTGCTCTACCCGGATGGATTGGCCGGTGTGCGGGTCGGGCCAGCGGGCGATGTCGCCGGCGGCGTAAATGCCGGGCACGCTCGTTTCCAGGTACTCGTTCACCACCACGCCCCGCTCCAGGGCCAGGCCGGCGGCTTCGGCCAGCGCCAGCCGGGGCCGTACGCCAATGCCCGCCACGACCAGGTCGGCCGGGAGCCGGTCGCCGTTTTGCAACACCACGGCCCCGGAATCGATGCTCGCCGCCGTTTGCTGCAAGTGGAAAACGACGCCGTGCTCTTCGTGCAGGGCCTGCACCACGGCGCCCAGCTCCGGGCCGAGCACCTTGACGAGCGGGGCCTGTTCGGGGGCCACCACGTGCACTTCCAGGCCCCGGGCGCGCAGGCCGGCCGCCACTTCGAGGCCGGTGAAGCTGGCCCCCAGCACCACGGCCCGTTGCGCGTGGGTGGCGTCGGCCAGGATGGCGCGGTGGTCGTCGAGCGAGCGCAGCGCGTGGACGTGCGGCAGGTCGTGCCCCGGAATATCGAGCCGCACCGGTTCGGCCCCGGTGGCCAGCAGCAAGGCGTCGTAAGCGTGCGCCGAGCCGTCGCTGAGCCGCACCTGCCGGCCGCTCACGTCCAACGCCACCACCTGGCCGGGCACCAGGTCGATGCCGTGCTGGGCGTAGAAACCCGGGGGCCGCAGGGCCACGGGGTGCGCATCGCTAACGGGAAAAGCCTTGGAGAGCAGCGTGCGGTCGTACGGAGCCTCCGTTTCCCCGTCCAGCACGGTGATGCGGCCTGCGTAGCCCTCGCGGCGCAGCATCTCCGCCGCGGCGCTGCCGGCCGCGCCGGCCCCCACAATCACTATTTTTGCTGGGTGCGGCGGGCGGGCCGCTGCTTGCGCGGGCAGCGCGGGGGCCAGCGGGTCCCGTTCGTGCTTTCCGGTGACGAACACCCGGCCCTGGCGGCGCTCCACCGTCCAGCAGGGCAGCGGGTCGAGGGCCGGGGGCCGAAGGGCTTCGCCGGTGCGCAAGCTGAAACAGGTGTGGTGCCACGGGCACCGCACGGTGTCGCCCACCAGCAGGCCTTGCGCCAGCGGGGCCCCGTAGTGGCTGCACTTCGCGCCGATGGCAAAAATTTCGTCGCCCTGCCGGGCCAGCAGCACCGGTTCGCCGTTGGCGTGGCCGGTGGCCATCGCGCCGTCAAGCAAGTCGGTGATGGCCAAGCCTTCGTTGAGTAAATCGGGCCCGGTGGGCAGTGGGAGAGGATTGGGCATAACGAACGGGCTGGAAGAAGCAAAGCCGCGCAGCGTGGCGGCGAGAAGAGGTCCATTTTCTACTTAAATGTACTCAAACGCCCGTGCTATTCCATCGCCGCACGGCCCCGAACTTTGGCTTCGGAAGGCTCCGTTGCACGGGCGTCATCGGCCGGGCGGCGCCCCACCCATTTGCGTGGTCATGACAGCGAAAGGAAACGGCCCGGCAAAGCCCTGCTTAACCGGAGCCCTTTGGGGTTGATAATTCGCGGCAATGCCGTACCTTTTGCCCGCTTAATCGCCACACTTTCTCCGCGCAATGGCCCCAGGGGGCCCTCCCCGCACTTCCTCATCCATAATCTACCAGGAGCCTATGAGCCAGTTGCCCACGTCCGCTTCCCGACGCGAGTTTATCAAGCAAGGAGCCGTCGCGACGGCCGGCATCCTGATTGTGCCGCGCTTTGTGTTGGGCGGCAAGGGCTACACGGCCCCCAGCGACCAGCTGGTGGTGGCCGGCGTGGGCGTGGGGGGCAAGGGCGAAAGCGACCTGGCGGCGTTCGCCAAAACGGGCAAGGTTCGCATCGGCTACTTGTGCGACGTGGACGACCGCCGCGCCGCCAATTCGGTGCGGGCGTTTCCGCAAGCCAAATATTACAAGGACTGGCGCCGGCTGCTGGACAAGGAAGCCAAGAACATCGACGCGGTGTCCGTGTCCACGCCCGACCACAACCACGCCCCCGTGACCCTGGCGGCCATGCAGCTCGGCAAGCACGTGTACGTGCAGAAACCCCTGGCCCACGATTTATACGAAGTCCGCACCCTCACCGAAGCCGCCAAACGCTACAAGGTGGTGACGCAGATGGGCAACCAGGGCGCCTCCAACGACGGCGTGCGCCAGCTACAGGAGTGGTACGATGCCCACATCATCGGCGACGTGCACACCGTGTACTGCTGGACCGACCGGCCGGTGTGGCCCCAGGGCATTGCCTGGCCCACCACCAAGGCCAGCGTGCCCGCGGAGCTGGACTGGGACCTGTGGCTGGGCACGGCCCCTTTCCGGGACTACGCCGACAAGCTGGTGCCCTTCAACTGGCGCGGGTGGTGGGACTACGGCACCGGGGCCCTCGGCGACATGGGCTGCCATTTGATGGAAGCGCCTTTCCGCGTGCTCAACCTGCAGTACGCCAACGCCGTGCAAGCCAGCGTGGGCAGCGTGTACGTCGACGAGTTCAAGCGGGGCTACTTCCCCGACAGTTGCCCGCCGTCGAGCCACGTCACGCTGCGCTTCCCCAAAACCAACAAAACCAAGCACGACGTGACGCTGCACTGGATGGACGGCGGTATCCAGCCCGAACGCCCCGACGAGCTGGGGCCCAACGAACGCTTCGGCGACGGCGGCAACGGCATCCTTTTCGTCGGCACCAAGGGCAAGATGATGGCCAGCACCTATTCGGCCGAGCCGCGCCTGCTGCCCACCGCCCGCAACGAGCAGGTGCACGTCAAGCCGACGCTGGCCCGCGTGCCGGGCGGCGCCGAGGGCCACTACGCCCAGTGGGTGGAGGCGTGCCTGGCCGGCTACGGCAACCACCCCGTCAGCTCGCCCTTCGAGCTGGCCGGCCCCCTGACCGAAGCGCTGCTCATGGCCAACCTCGCCATTCGCGGCTACGACCT
>JANXOE010000212.1 GCA_025353745.1 Hymenobacter sp. | reverse complement strand
GGGTGCGGCGTTGCAGGTAACGAGCCTCCGCCATAGTTGCGTCATTATTTGAAAATATTTTGTCATTTTTGCTTTAATTGGGTTGCGGATGCCCCAAGCTGGCCGCTACATTTGACAACCGCTTGCAACTCTTTGGCCTTGGCCGGTATCTTCCTCATTATTTTACTAAGCTGCATACTATCGTCCCAAGCTCTACGTTCCCCTTATCCGTAGTCCTTTATGGAATTCATGCAGCAGAGCGATTCCGCGCTCGTTTCGCTTTACCTGGCCGGCCAGGAATCCGCCTTCGCGCTGCTGCTTGAGCGGCACCGAAGCCGGGCCTACACCACCATTCTGCTCATCGTGCGCGACGAAAACGTGGCCGAAGACCTGCTCCAGGACACGTTTATTAAAGCCATTCACGTGCTAAAGAGCGGCCGCTACAACGACGAAGGCAAGTTTGGTCCTTGGCTGTGCCGCATCGCGCACAACCTGGCCATCGATGCTTTCCGTCGTGGCAAGCGCGTGCCCCACCACAGCCTCGACGGCGACGGCCCCCTGGCCAACTCGCTCGCCCACTCCGAAGAAGGGGCCGACGACGCCCTGGCCCGCGAAGAAACCCACGCCCGCCTGCGCCAGCTCATCCAAGAGCTGCCCGCGGCGCAAAAGGAAGTGCTGCTCATGCGTCACTACGGCGACCTGAGCTTCCAGGAAATTGCCGATGCCACCGGCGTGAGCATCAACACGGCCCTCGGCCGGATGCGCTATGCCCTGATAAACCTACGGAAGAAACTGGCCGTAAATCCACCTTGCTATGATTCAAACCTTACCCTATTCGACCCTGCTGCGCTACGTGTACAACGAATTGCCGGCTAGTGCCTTGCCCGAAGTAGAAGAAGCCCTCCAGCACGATTCCGAGCTGGCCACGGCCTGCGCCGACCTGTTGCTTGCGCAGCGCACCCTGGAAGCCCTGCGCCGCGAGCCCCGGCCGGCCGTATCGGACCGCATCCTGGCCTATTCGCGAACGTTCGCGACCAGCAGCTAGGGCCCCACGTTTCCCCCGATCTTTGCCGTCCTGCGCACTGCCGCCCCGCGGTGCCCGGGGCGGCTTTTTGTATTTATTGGCCGCGCCAACGTCCTTGTTTATGACACGTCCTGAGCGGTTTCGCTACTTCCTCGATTACTTCATCACTTACTTTCCCGAGCCCAAAACCGAGCTGCTGTACGGCAATCCCTACGAGCTCATCGTGGCCGTGGTGCTGAGTGCCCAGTGCACCGATAAGCGCGTGAACCAGGTGATGCCACCGCTGCTGGCGGCGTTTCCCACCCCCGCGCACCTCGGCGTGGCCACGGCCGACGATATTTTTCCGTTCATCCGCAGCGTTTCGTACCCCAACAACAAGGCCAAGCACCTCGCCGGCCTGGGCCGGATGCTGGCCGAGGAGTTCGGCGGCGAAGTGCCCAGCCAGCTCGACGAGCTGCAGCGCCTGCCCGGCGTGGGCCGCAAAACCGCCAACGTGGTGGCGTCCGTGATCTACAACCAGCCGGCTATGGCCGTCGATACCCACGTATTCCGGGTATCGCACCGCCTGGGCCTGGTACCCAAGACCGCCACCACGCCCCTGGCCGTGGAAAAAGGCTTGGTCCGACACATCCCGGAAGCCCTCATCCCCAAAGCCCACCACTGGCTGATTTTGCACGGCCGCTACGTCTGCGTGGCCCGCAGCCCCAAGTGCGGCATTTGCCCGTTGGCCGCCGGCTGCCGGTATTACGAGCAGAACGTCGCGCCGCTGTTAGGGGTAATTGAGGGCCCTGCGAAAGTGGCCGCCAAACCCAAACGCAGCCCCAAACAGCCGTAAAGCCCCCCCCCAGGCACCCGTCAATAAAAATACGCCACTGGGGGCCCTCAGCCTATTTCAGCCGCTTTTTCCAGCACGCGCTGCACCACGGCGGCGAGCCGCTGCCGATCAAACTCTTGTCGGGCCAGGGCCTGCCCGCGCTGGCCAGCGGCTTGCAGCAAAGCGGTGCGGGCCAGCAAGTTTTGCAAGCAAGCGCCCAGCCGCGCCGCATCGCCGGCCGGCGTGTACCAGCCGCAGCCGTGCGTTTCGACCAACGTTTTGGTCCAGCCCCGGTTGGTGACGACCACTGGCGTGCCCACCGCCAGCGCATCGTAGAGCTTGGCCGGCGAATTGGCGTCGAGCACCGGCAAGGCCAGAAACGATACCACCGCCACATCGGCCAGCCCAAACCAAGCAAACACCGCATGGCGCGGCTGCCCGCCCACCAGGCGGATGCGCCCCGGCCAGCGCCCGGCGGCGGCGGCCACCAGCGGCTCGTGGTAGCCGTGGCCCAAAAAGAGCCACACCGCGTCGGGGTCGGCCGCGACTTGGGCTTCCGCCGCTTCTACCAGCGTGGGAATGTCGTTGGCCCGGCCGAAAGTGCCGGCGTAAAGCACCACTTTTTTACCGTCCAGGCCCTGCGCCCGCCGCAGCGCGGCCACGGCGGCAGGCGTGGCGCGGGCCGCCAAATCGAGGTCAGTACCGTTGAGCACGGTGGTCACTTTCTCGGGCC
Organism: Hymenobacter sp.; assembly: GCA_025353745.1. Classification (GTDB taxonomy): domain Bacteria; phylum Bacteroidota; class Bacteroidia; order Cytophagales; family Hymenobacteraceae; genus Hymenobacter. The sequence continues at coordinate 20,118 of JANXOE010000212.1, read as the reverse complement.
CAATGCCCAAATCAGTCACGTAGCGCGCCATGTCGGGCGAGAGCGGCAGGATGTGCTGCGCACTGTTGTACAGCCGTTTCTCCAGCGCAAACAGCTGCTGCCGGGCCAGGGCCGTGGGCACGGCCCCCATGGCCACCGGAAACGCGGGCCACAAATCCTGCACCTCGAATACCCACGGCACCCGCCGCCAGCGCGCCACCCGCGCCGCCGCCCAAGCCGCCGTCAGCGGCGTGCTGATGCCCCAAATTACATCGGGCTTGTCCATCCGCAGGCCCTCGCGCACGGCCCAAGCCGCGTATTGGGCGAAGGCCAGCACCCGCCGGCCGGGGCCCATCCGGTTGGTGTAGGCAACGTTGGCCGTCCGGCATTCCACGCCCGGCGGCAGCCAGGCAAACTCCCGCGTGAGGCGCTGCCCGGCCCAGGCCGGCGTGGTCAGCAGCGTCACGCGGTGGGTTTGGGCAATGTGGGCCAGCAGCGCGTAGTGCCGGCTGGTGGCCGGGCAATCGGGGTTGGTGTGGTACTGGTTGAAAACGGCGACGTGCACGGGGTCAATGGGTGAATGAGGGAGTGGGCTAATGAGCAGGAAAATGGCTGTGCCCCATCACTCATTCACCCATTCCTTCATTGCCTCTTCGGGCGGTAGTGCGAGTCGTTCAGCAGTTTCTGGGCGTTGCGCTCGGCCATGAGCTGGGCCAGGGTCACGTCGGGGTGGTCGGCCATGTACTTGCGCACGATTTGCAGGCCCACCCACTGGCCCACGCGGCCGGGGCAGGTGGCGTCAATTTCGGGCACGTTGGGCCGCTCGCCCACGTATTTCTGTACGGTGAAGGGCGTGGTGTTGTACAGCAGGTTTTGCTCCAGGAAGTGGGCCCATACCTTAGCTTCGTTGGCCGTTACGCCCACCATTTCCTTTCCGGTGTAGCCCAGCAGCAGCGAATCGGGGGCGCAGGGCAGCACCCGGCCGGCAAAGTACAGGGCCTTGCCCCCGCTCACCATCGCGTCGAGCATGGTGTTGGCCGTCAGCTCGTGGCGGTTGTATTTGGTGGCCACGCGCAGGGCCAGCGCCGGCAGCAGGTGGGCGGGCGTATAGTTGCGCAACATGTACTTGGGCATTTCCACGGGCCGAAACTTGGCCTGGGGCCCCGCAAACCAGTCGAGGCTGAGCACCAGCAAACTATCGTTCACGAAAATATCCTTCCCCTCAAACCCGCTCACAAACGTGGTGGCCACCGGGGCCCGGAAGCCCGGAAAATAATATTTCACGCGCCCAAACAGGGCCCCCAGGTCGCGGCCGAGCGCGGCGCTGTCGGGGAACGCAACGGCGGTTTGCTGGTGCAGCTCGCGCAGGTGGGGCTCGGTGGCCAGGTGCGCCAGGGCGGCGGCCCCGGTTGTGTCGGCGGCCGAGCGCCGCTGCAAGTAGAAGCGCGCAAACGCCGGGTGGGCGTTCATGAACGCCACCGCGCCCACGGGGCCCTTCATTTGAAAAAATGGCACCTCCAGCCGCTGCACCCGCACCGGGGCCATGGGGGCATCGGCAGCGGCATCGGGCCGACAGCCAGGTTGTTGGCTGTGGCCGCAGCCGGCCAGCACCAGCCCGGCAGCCAGCAAAATGGGCCAAGCATAAGGCCCGGCAATTCTTTTCTTATCCACGCGTTTCTACTTTTGGGTAAAATTAACCACAACCAGGGCCCGGGCCTGCACTTGTCCCGGCATTCTTTCGCTTCTCAATTGTATGAAAAAACTATTCCTCGCCCTATCGGTCCTCGTGGCCAGTGCCACGGCAGCCTCTGCACAGGTCGAAATCGGCATCAAAGTATCCCCTTCCATCACCTCGCTGCGCGCCGATTCGCCTTCTAACAGGGCATTTGCCAACGAAAGCAGCAAGTTCAGCTTCGGCGGCGGCCTGATTGTGGACTATTTCTTCGGCGAAAACTACGCGTTTGGCACCGGGCTTTTTCTGACGGGCAAAGGTGGCACCATCTCTTACCTGGAGCAGAACGGCAACCGCATCAACCAAAAGATTTCCACCCAGTACCTCGAAGTACCCGCCACCATCAAGCTGTTCACCAACGAATTGGCCCCCGCAACGCGGCTCTACTTTCAGCTGGGCGGCTCGTTGGCCGTGCCCATTACCTCGCGCATCAACGGCGAGAAATTTTACAAAGACCCCTACGACAACAACAACGAAACCGGGGCCTCCGACCACGTTTTCTCCCTCGACGCCAACGCCTTGCTGGGGGCCGGGGTAGAGTACCAACTCGGCAAAAGCACCAAAGTGCTGGCTGGCATCAGCTACCACCGGGGCCTGATTGACCTCGACCGCTACTTTGAGAAAACCCGGGGCTTCACCGACGTCACCATCAAAAACAACGTGTTTGCGCTGGATTTGGGAATGAAGTTCTAATCGCTGATTTTTTAGATAATAAAAAACCCCGGCTGCATGTGCAGTCGGGGTTTTTTGATGCAAAATGAATCAGCTAAATCACCGTTAATCAGCAATTTTAGTCGGTAAACTCCACTTCCCGATCCTGCGCCTTGCTCATGGCGGCGGCCATGGAGCGGAGCTGGATTTCCTCGCCGCGCTCGTCTTCGATGCGGTAGTCGGTGAGGCCCAGGCTGCTGTCTTTCACCAGCTTCACCCATTTGTAGTACTTCAGGTACCACTTCATCTGGCGCGAAACCAAGCCTTTGGTGTAATAAGCGTACAGGAACGGGTGCACCGACAGCGTGAGGCCCGACTGGTTTTGGTTCACCAGCAGGTCGTCGATGCTGTTGTCGATGTCGTCCGTCACCTGGATGGAGGCCGAGATGCGGCCCGTGCCGCCGCAGGTGGGGCAAACCTCGCCGGTCACGATGGTTTCGGCCGGGCGCACGCGCTGCCGCGTGATTTGCAACAGCCCGAACTTGGTCAGCGGCAGCACCGTGAACTTGGCTTTGTCGGCCTTCATCACGTCGCGCACCGCGTCTTCCACTTTTTTGCGGCTTTCGGCCGAGCGCATGTCGATGAAATCGACCACGATGATGCCGCCCATGTCGCGCAGGCGCAGCTGCCGCGCCACCTCTTTGGCCGCCAGCAGGTTAATCATCAGGGCCGTGGCTTCCTGGTCGTTCTCCTGGTTGCTCTTGCTGCCCGAGTTCACGTCGATGACGTGCAGGGCCTCGGTGTGCTCGATGACGAGGTAGCCCCCGCCGGGCACGGTCACGGTTTTGCCAAACAGCGTTTTAAGCTGTTTTTCGATGCCGGTTTGCTCGAAAACCTTGACTTTGCCGTTGTGCAGCTTCAGCAACCCGAGCTTGTCGGGCGCAATCTTCTGCAAATAGTCGCGCATCTCCTCGTACATGGCCGGGGCATCGACCAAAATACTGTCAAACGACTCGTTGAGCATGTCGCGCAGCATCGACGACGTGCGCCCCAGCTCGCCCAGCACCTTGTCGGCGGGCTTGGCGGTGCGCAGCGTGGCGGCCAGCTGTTCCCAGTTGCTCACCATGTCCTGCATGTCCTTGTCGAGCTCGGCCACATCGCGCCCCTCCGCCACGGTGCGGATGATGACGCCAAAATTTTCGGGCTTGATGCTGGCAATAAGGCGCTTGAGCCGGTCTCGCTCCGCCTTGCTCACGATTTTTTTGCTTACGCTGATCGTGTTCGAGAACGGCATCAGCACGAGGTAGCGGCCCGCCATCGAAATATCGGTGCTCACCCGGGGGCCCTTCGTGGAGATGGGCTCCTTGATAATTTGCACCACCATCTGCTGGCCTTTTTTGAACACGCTTTCGGCCTTGCCCACCTTTTCGAGGGGTGGCTCAAACGTGAACTGGTCGAGGCTGGCGGCCCCGGCCTTGCCGTTTTGCACGCCCCGCACCCACTTGGTGAGCGACGGGTACTGCTCGCCCAAGTCGCCGTAGTGCAGAAACGCGTCTTTTTCGTAGCCGATGTCCACAAAGGCCGCGTTGAGGCCGGGCATTACCTTTTTCACGGTGCCCAGGAAGATGTCGCCCACCGAGTAGTTGGTGTCGTTGCGGTCGAAGTGGTACTCAATCAACCGCTTGTCCTGCAACAGCGCAATCCGCTCGCCTTCCTGAGTTGAATTAATCACTAATTCATTACTCAATGTCTTGTTTGGTTAAAGCAGCCCCGGCGGGCGGGTGGGTATCAATGCCCTAAAACCAGCAAAAGGGAAGCCAGAACGCAACGTTCTGACTTCCCTCGCGAGCCACGGGAAAAGCACACACCCGCCGCATCCGGGAGGCTACTGTGAGAGATGGGCGGCTGGTCGGTTTCGGGGAAACCGCCGGCCGCCGAAGCACCCCGTGGGGCGGCTTATTTCTTCTTGTGGCGGTTCTTGCGCAGGCGCTTTTTACGCTTGTGGGTGGCAATCTTGTGGCGTTTCCGTTTTTTACCGCAGGGCATGTGCTTGTGGGTTAAGTTGTTGGGGTATGGGTTAAATTATTTTAATTTAGCCAGCTCCTCTTCTACCGACGCGGCCAGGGCCGGGTCGTTGCTGAGGCTTTTGGCCGCCGCGAAAGCGGCGCGGGCCTGGTCTTTGGCCCCCGTCCGGGCCGAAGTTACGCCCAGATAAAATTGGGCGTTCACGTTCTTGGGGTTCACCGTCACCAACTGCTGGAAGTGGCCCACGGCCTTGTCATACTGGTTGCTTCGCACCGCCAGAATGCCCAAATCGTAGAGGGCTTTCTCATTGCGCGGGTCTGCGGCCAGCACCTCGCGCAGGAGCGTCACGCCCTGCACGGGGTTGTCGGAGGCCATGTAGGCCATGCCCAGGTTGGTTTTGGCGTCGAGGTTATTAGGGCTCAGGGCCAACACTTTCGTGTAGAGCTCACGAGCCTTGCCGCCCAGGAGCTTGATGCGTTCGTCGGACGCGGCAAAGCTAAAGGCTTGAAAATAAGCGTCGGCCGCCTGCTGCAACGCCTGGGGGCCGGGCTGAGCCGCGGCCACCTGCTCGTAAAAGTAGCCGGCGCTGTCGAAGCGCTGCACGTTCTCGTAGCGGCGGGCCAGCAGGGTGGCCGTTTCGGCCCGCTTGGCCGGCACGGTGGCGCTGGCAAACTGGGTCAGCAGGCGGTTGAGTTCCTGGCGCTGGGCCGCCGTGGCGGCGGTGTGGGGCGCGGCGGCTGTGGGGCCCTCCGGGGCCGTCGACGGCCCGGCCTCCGCCGACACCGGGCCCGACGAAGCGTCGGCCTTGGAGCCGTTGGTGGCCGGGCCACCGCCGTCGCGGTTGGCCGTGCGCGCCGCGTCCTGGGTAAGCTCAGCTTTGCCTTCCTTGGGCTTCACGATGCCTTTGGGCAGCACAAACAGGCCACCAATCAAAGCCAGGGCAAGGACCAACACCAATAATTGGTGTGCAGCAGGACGGGAAGGGGAGACAGCCATAGAAAAAAACCAGCCGCCGGGCTTCCCCTACTTTCGGGAAGACGCCGGCGGCGCAGCCGGTAGTTAATGGATAATCAACAACCGAAAGCTAGGCTTTGGCGGCCGTGGCCTTTACTTTTTTGCTGTTCTTGATCTTGGCCACGAAGGTTTTCGACGGCTTGAAGCTCGGAATGTAGTGCTCCTCGATGATGAGCGACGTGTTTTTCGAGATGTTACGGGCCACTTTCCGGGCGCGTTTCTTGTTGACGAAAGAGCCGAAGCCACGCACATAAATGTTGTTGCCCTCGGTCATCGAGTCCTTCACTACTTTGAAGAAGGCCTCCACGGTCATCAACACATCTGCTTTCTCGATGCCGGTTTTCTGCGAAATTTCGGCGATTACCTCTGCTTTGGTCACGTTGGTTAGGTACTTAGGGGTAAAAAAATAAGAATCTGGGCAGTAAAAAAATACCGATTTCCGCGTAAGCCCTTGCCCGGTAGGCGTTTCGCTCATGAAATCGGGCCACAAAGGTAGCCTCTTTTTTGGTTTCTACCAATTACCTTCTTCAATAGGGCCCCGGCCCAATTTATTCGTCCTCAAAATTTTGGCTAAACCCACCCGCCAGCCCTCCGCGCTGGCCGCCGCGCTGCTGGCCTGGTACCCGCGCCACCACCGCGACTTGCCCTGGCGCCACACCCGCGACCCGTACGCCATTTGGCTCTCCGAAGTCATCCTCCAGCAAACCCGCGTGGCGCAGGGCCTTCCGTACTACGAAGCCTTCCTGGCCGCTTACCCCACGGTGCAGGCGCTGGCCGCCGCCCCCGAGCAAGAAGTGCTGCGCCTGTGGCAGGGCCTGGGCTATTATTCCCGGGCCCGGAACATGCATCACACCGCCCAGCAAGTGGTGGCCGAGCACGGCGGGCGCTTCCCGACCACCTACGCGGGGCTGTTGCGGCTGCGCGGCGTGGGGCCCTACACGGCAGCGGCCATCGCCTCGTTTGCGTTTGACGAAGCCGTGGCCGTGCTCGACGGCAACGTGTACCGGGTGCTGGCGCGGGTGTTCGGGCTGCATTCGGATATCGCGGCCCCGGCCTCGCGCAAGGAGTTCCAGGCCCTTGCCGACCAGCACATTCCGCCCGCCGCACCGGCCGATTTCAACCAAGCCATCATGGAGTTCGGGGCCCTGCAATGCACGCCGGCCCGGCCCGACTGCCTGTTTTGCCCGCTGCAAAGCGCGTGCTGGGCGTTTCAGCACGGGCAGGTGGCGCTGCTGCCGGTGAAAAGCAAGGCCAAGGCGGCGCGCGTGCGCCACCTGCACTACCTGGTGCTGCGCCACGGCGAGGCCGTGTATTTAAAGAAACGCGGCGAAAAAGACATTTGGCAGGGCCTGTACGACTTTGCGCTGGTCGAAACCACCGGCCTGGAGCTGGACGCGGCCGAGGTGCTGCGGCACGTAGAAGCCCTGGGCGGCCGCCTCGACACCCGCCGCGCGGCCGAGCCCGCCCCCCCGCTCCTGCTCCGCCACGTGTTGAGCCACCAAAAATTGGAGGCACGGTTCCACACCGTGTGGCTGGCTGGGGCCCTGCCGCCCAACGCGTTGCGCGACACCGGATTGCAGGCCTACTCGCCGGCCGAAATCGAAAACTTGCCCAAGCCCCAGCTCATTGCCAATTATTTGGGCAAAAATTGAAAATATTTACTAATATATTTGGTAAATATTTTTGGGATGATTACTTTTACAGCACCTTAATTTTTGCGAGGTAAAACGCATTTTACCATTTTAACCCCCACCGTCATGGCCGGAGTAAACAAAGTGATTTTAGTAGGCAACCTGGGCAAAGACCCCGAGGTGCGGCACCTGGAAGGCGGCGTGAGCGTGGCACACTTCACGCTGGCCACCAACGAGTACTACAAAGACAAGCAAGGCACGCGCGTCGAGCGCACCGAGTGGCACAACATCTCCGCCTGGCGCGGCCTGGCGGAAATGGCCGACAAATACCTCAAAAAAGGCCAGCAGGTGTACATCGAAGGCAAGCTCCGCACCCGCCAGTACCAGGACAAAGACCAGCAGACGCGCTACATCACCGAAATCATCGCCGACGAGATTTCGATGCTGGGGGCCCGCCCGGGCGCCGCCGCCGGTGCCCCGGCTGCCAACGGCGGGGCCGAAGCGCCGGTCAGCTTCCGGCAGGAGCCCGAGCTGGACCAGTTGCCCTTTTAAATCATTGATTTAAAGCCAGCCAAGCAGATTCCGGGAATGGGTCTTGGTTTGGAATGAAACCACAGGGACGGCCCCGGCATTCGCGCCGGGGCCGTTTTTGTTGAGCACGGCCGGGGCGGGGAGTACCTTTGAATCGTTTTATGGCCGGGCGCGTGTGCGCGGGCCTTTTGCTGATGACTTATTTGGTATCGCTCGTGAAAATTGGGGTGGGGGCGTTGCTGGGCCTGGGGCTGCTGGCCGCTTGCACGGCCGCGCCCGATTTCACGCCCAAGCCCAAGGGCTACAACCGCCTCGTGCTGCCGCCCCACCGCTACCGGGCGCTGCCGGGCGGCCACCCCTATACGTTCGCCTACTCGCGCTACGCGGTGGTGAAGCGCGACTCGTCTTACATGGCCCAGCCGCACTGGCTGAACATTTACTACCCGCAGCTCCACGCCAACGTGCAGATCACGTACATGGACGTGGCCCGCGACAAGCGCTTGTATAACAAGATGATGGAGGACGCCCGCAGGCTCACCGGCAAGCACCAGGTGAAGGCCACGGCCATCGACGAGCGGATTCTGAAAATGCCCGGCGGCATGCGCGCCTCGGTGTTCGAGCTGCAAGGCGAGGTGCCCAGCCAGTTCCAATTCTACACCACCGACAGCACGAAGCACTTTTTGCGGGGGGCCCTCTACTTTCAAACCGCCACCGCCAACGACTCGCTGGCCCCGGTGATTGAATACGTAAAAACCGACATGGTGAAAATGCTCAACACGCTGAAGTATAAATAGATATTAATATTCATCCATTAGAATAAAACATGATTTGGGGCACGTGGAGCGTCGCATTGCCGGCATTCCTTTAGCCATCAAGCCAATGATTGCGTGAGTATTAAATGGTAAACGTTGCTTATCAAATGAAATGAGTTTTTTCACTACCCGGCTGGAATTTTTGCGGGGCGTGGGGGCGCAGCGGGGGCAGCTGCTGGGCAAGGAGTTGGGGTTGTTCACCTACGGCGACCTGATCCAGCGCTACCCGTTCCGCTACCTCGACCGGACGCAGTTTTACAACATCGCCGATTTGCACGAAGACCTACCCTACGTGCAGGTGAAGGGCATTTTGCGCAACCGCCAGCTGGTGGGCGAGGGCCCCAAGCAGCGCCTCACGGCCACGCTCAGCGACGCCAGCGGCGACCTGGACCTGGTGTGGTTCAAGGGCTTGAAGTGGATGCAGCAGATCGTGCAGGGCCAGAAGGAGTACATCGTGTTCGGCAAGCCGACGGTGTTCAACGGACGGCCCCAGATGGCCCACCCCGAGCTGGAGGAAGTGACCGAGGCCAAGCCCGGCCAGAGCTTTTTGCAGCCGGTGTACAACACCAGCGAGAAGCTCAAAAACTACCACCGCGTCGACAGCAAGGCCATCATGCGCATGGTGGCCGACCTGCTGAAAATTGCGCTGCCGCACGTGGGCGAGTCGCTCTCGCCGGCCCTGCTGGCGCAGTATGCGCTGATGGGCAAGGCGCAGGCCATGCAGCAGATCCACTTCCCCCAAACCCCGGACCTGCTGGCGGCGGCCAAGTTCCGGCTCAAGTTTGAAGAGCTTTTTTACGTGCAGCTCAAGCTGTTGCGCCAGAAAGACCAGCGCAAGGCCGACCTGGCGGGGCAGATTTTCAACCAGGTGCCCACGCTGGTTGATTTCTACAACAACCACCTCAGCTTCGACCTCACGGGGGCCCAGAAACGGGTCATCCACGACATTTACAAGGACTTTTGCACCGGCCGGCAGATGAACCGGCTCTTGCAGGGCGACGTGGGCTCGGGCAAAACCATCGTGGCCTTCATTGCCATGCTGATGGCGGCCGACAACGGCGCCCAAAGCTGCCTGATGGCCCCCACCGAAATCCTGGCCGACCAGCACTACACCGGCCTGAAGGTGTACGCCGACGCGCTGGGCATCCACCTGGGCAAGCTCACGGGCAGCACCCGCACGGCCGACCGCCGCGTGCTGCACGAGCAGCTGCGCAACGGCACGATGCACATGCTGGTGGGCACCCACGCGCTGCTCGAAGACGTGGTGCAGTTCCGCAACCTGGGCCTGACGATTATGGACGAGCAGCACCGCTTCGGGGTGGCGCAGCGCTCAAAGCTGTGGCAGAAGAACCCGCACGTCATCCCGCACGTGCTGGTGATGACGGCCACGCCCATCCCGCGCACGCTGGCCATGACGCTCTACGGCGACCTCGACGTGAGCGTGATCGACGAGCTGCCGGCCGGCCGCAAGCCCATCGTAACCGTGCACCGCTACGACGCTAACCGCTTGAAGGTGTTTGAGTTTATCCGGCAGCAGGTGAAGCTGGGACGGCAAACCTACATCGTGTACCCGCTGATTGAGGAGTCGGAAACGCTCGACTACAAAGACCTGACCGACGGCTACGAGAGCGTGACGCGCGCCTTCCCGGAAATGCAGATCAGCATGGTGCACGGGCGCATGAAGGCCGAGGAAAAAGAATTCGAGATGGCCCGCTTCGTCAAAAAGGAAACCCAGATCATGGTGGCCACTACGGTGATTGAGGTGGGCGTGAACGTGCCCAACGCGTCGGTGATGGTGATCGAAAGCGCCGAGCGGTTCGGCCTCTCGCAGCTGCACCAGCTGCGGGGCCGGGTGGGCCGCGGGGCCGACCAAAGCTATTGCATCCTGATGACGGGCTTCAAGCTGAGCAAAGACGCCCGCACCCGCCTCGAAACGATGGTGCGCACCAACAACGGCTTCGAAATTGCCGACATCGACCTAAAGCTGCGGGGCCCCGGCGACCTAATGGGCACCCAGCAAAGCGGCGTGCTCGACCTGCTCATCGCGGACCTGGCCAAAGACGGGCGCATCCTGAGCGAAAGCCGCGCCGCCGCCCAAGCCCTGTTGGCCGAAGACCCGGACCTGACCCGGCCCGAGAACGGCAACATTCGCCACCACATCGACAGCCTGCCCGCCACGGCCGTCAACTGGAGCCGCATCAGCTGAGCAGCCAGCAAGCTATTTGGAAATTACTGCTCCGCATCACTAAGCACAAAGCCCCATTTGAGTGGGCACTAAAGCCTAAAACAGCGCCAGCGCGCTGGCAACGGCTCGCCGCTGGGGGCTGGCCGGCTCGTTGTGGCGCACCAGCACCACGCGGCTGCCGTCTGAGGCACGATGGGCGGCTGGGGCCATCAATTCAGAGAAAGTGGCTACGACAACCGGAGCGTTCGGCCGCGACCAGCGCCCCACCACCACAAAACTTAACAGTAACAGAAGTTTTCCTATCGTTTTCATGAAGTGGTGCGCCCACGAGCGCAGGTAGAGCATTTATCGGAATATTTACAATCAATTAGCTTGTAAACCAGCGTCTAAATAATTTTTGCTACAAAATACGGCATTTAGCAAAACCACCCGCACGCTCCAAGCAACCTTTAAACGATGCCGCTGTACGTTAGTTCGACAATGCAGGTTATGCTTGGGCTAACTTTTTATTACCCGCCCGACACGGCAGTACGACAAGCGGCTGGTCCACTCATACCCGAATTGCGCATTAGTTTTGTCAGCACGGCATTATATAGCTGTTTTCTTCTCTAGCAATAATTCTATTTTTAATAAATGCATCACCGTAGTTTTTGGGCCACTTTGGCCGTAGCCGGGCTGCTCGCCGCCGTGCCCGCCCGGGCCCAAAAGGTTAAGTCTGCTCCGTTCAGCTACCAGCCCGAGCAGGGGGCCGACCGCTACGACAGCCGGGTGCCCATCAAAACCCTGCCGCTGGCTGATGGCAGCGGCTTTGTGATCCTGGCCCACCAGGCTGATGGCGGCTACGCCGTGGAACGCTACGACCAAACCCTGAAAAAGCAGTGGGGGGCCGCCCTGCCCGTGGCCCCCGGCGAGACCGTGGAGGCCTTCGGGCTGGGCCCCGAACAGGTGTGGGTGGTGCTGCACCACACCGACGAAAGCGGCCAAAACCTGACCGTGCACCCCGTGGCCCTGCGCAGTGGCCAACCCGGCGCCCCCGTGCTACTGGTGGGGGCCCCCGCCCGCGACCGCCGCCCCGGCGTGGCCCTTTCGCCCGACGGCACGCATTTGCTGGCCTTCGCCTACCAAACGCATGACGAACAGATCCGGGCCCTTGACGCCACGTTATTCGACCAGAAGCTGACCAAGGTGCTGGGCCGGACCTACGATTTCCGGGGCACGCGCGATTTTTTCTCGCCCAATGTGTTCGTTACCAACGACGGCGCGCAGCTCGTGACCATGCTCGGCGACGGCATGAGCAAGCTCACCGTGCGCCGCTACCCGGCCGCGCCCGACCGCCCCGACCAGGCCACCCCGGTGCCCGTGCTGGGCGTGCCGGTGGGCGGCGTGTTCGGGGGCCGTACCATTCGCATCCGCGACGCCCGCTTCAAGCTGCTGCCCGACGGCCAGCTCTACGCCGCCGCGCTCGTGGCCGATTACAACTCGGGCGAGCTGACGGCCCTGAAGGTGGTGCGCTTCGATTTCGACAAAAACGACATCAAGCTGAGCAACGAAGTGCCTTTTGATGCCGCCTACCTGGCTGCCGTGGGCCAGGCCACGGGGGCCCCCGCTCCCAAGCGCCTCGAAGACATTTACCTGGCTGACTTGCTGTTGACCGCCGAAAAAAACCTGGTGGTGCTGGCCGAGCGCCACTTCGAGGAAGGCGGCCCCGAGCTGCCCGTCCACGCCCGCGAGTTGCACGTGTTCGGCTATAATTCCTTCGTGCGGCCGAGCTGGCACAAGGTGGTGGCCAAAGACCAGACGGCCCCCGCCGTGGACAGCTACACTGGCATCGGCTTCCGGGCCGCCGCGTTTGGCGAAGAAATCCAGCTGCTTTCCCTCGAAACCCTGGCCGGCAAATCGGACCTGTACCTGCGTCGCCTGCAGGCCGTGGGCGGCGCCGTATCGGCCCCGCAGCGCCTCAAGCTAAACGTGGCCGACGACCAGCAGCTGGCCTACGTCAAGGATTTCACGGCCTGGCTGGCCCCGAAAACCATCATCGGCATCAGCCGCCCCAACAAGAAATCCGCCGCCCTGCGCCTGAACCGGGTTGAATTAAAATAATCACCGCCCGAGAAAGCACATAACGCGAAAAAGGCCGCTCCTGTACAGGAGCGACCTTTTTTCATTGAAAATCAAATCCCACCAGTATCCGCGCAATTCGAAAAACCCGCGAAAATCCGTGGTTCCGGCGATTAATAAATGTAGTCGTTGGCTTCGATCAGGCCGGCGGCCACGCGGCGGCGGGCCTCCTTCACGTTGAACAGGTCGGCCTTCGTGAAACGCTTGAGGCCCATCACCAGCAAACGCTGCTCGTCGCCTTCGGCCATGCTGGCAATGGCTTCTTTAGCAGCTTTTTCCACGATGTCGATGGTGTCGGAGAGGTACACGCGGGCCATGTCCAACTCGCGGCTCAGGGCCGCCTCGCCTTTGGCGGCCATTTCTTTCTCCACGCGCAGCAGCGTGCTTTCGGCCACGTAGGTTTTGATGGCCATGTCGGCGATGTTCATCAGCACTTCCTGCTCTTTAGCGAGCGAGTTCATGTACTTCTGCACGGCCGTGCCGGCTACCATCAGAATGGCTTTTTTCAGGTTGGCGATGGTTTTTTTCTCCGCAGCGAACAGCGAGTCGTCGCTCTCGCCCATGCTCGGAATGGCCAGCAGCTCCTGCTGCACGGCCTGGGCGGGGCCCATCAGGTCGATTTCGCCCTTCAGGCCCTTCTTCAAAATCATGTCCACCGCCAGCATGCGGTTGATTTCGTTGGTGCCTTCAAAAATGCGGTTGATGCGCGAGTCGCGGTAGGCGCGGTCCATGGGGTAATCCGCCGAAAAGCCGTAGCCACCGTAAATCTGCACCCCTTCATCCACCACGTAGTCAAGCACTTCCGAACCTTCTACTTTCAGGATGGCGCATTCCACGGCGAATTCGCGGGCGGCCCCCAGCAACGACTCGTTCTGGCCCTTGCCTTCGGCGAGCAGCTTCTGCTCCATGCGGTAGATGTCGTCGCCGGCCCGGTAAATGGCCGATTCCACGGCGTACATCCGGATGGCCTGCTGCGCCAGCTTGTAGCGAATCGCGCCGAACTTGCTGATGGGCAGCTTGAACTGTACCCGCTCGTTGGCGTACTTGATGCTTTGGATAGCTGCGCCTTTGGCCCCGCCCAGGCAGGCCGCGGCCAGCTTGATGCGGCCGATGTTCAGCACGTTGAAGGCGATGAGGTGGCCTTTGCCAATCTCGCCCAGCACGTTTTCCTTGGGCACTTGGGCGTCGCTGAAAAACACCTGGCGCGTGCTGCTGCCCTTGATGCCCATCTTGTGCTCCTCGTTGCCCAGGCTCAGGCCGGGCGTGTCTTTGTCCACGATGAAGCCGGTGAACTGCTCCCCGTCAATCTTGGCAAACACGATGAACACGTCGGCAAAGCCGGCGTTGGTGATCCACATTTTCTGGCCGTTCAGCACGTAGTGGGTGCCTTCGGCGTTGAGCACGGCCTTGGTTTTGGCGCCCAGCGCGTCGGAGCCCGAGCCGGGCTCGGTGAGGCAGTAGGCCCCCATCAGGGTGCCATCGGTGAGGCCGGGCAGGTATTTATTCTTCTGAGCATCAGTGCCGAAGTACAAAATCGGCAGCATGGCGATGCCCGTGTGCGCCGCAAACGCCACCGGAAACGAGTGGCCGCCGCCCACGCCCTCGGTCACGCGCAGGGCCGTCGGAAAGTCCATATCCAACCCGCCGAACTGCTCGGGGATGCTCACTCCGAACAGGCCCTGCTGGCCGGCTTTCTCCATCAGGCCGCGCATGAGGCCTTCCTCGTGGTTATCGAGGCGCTCGAGTAGCGGCGTCACTTCCTGGGCCACGAAGTCCAGGCAGGTCTGGTACATCAGCCGCTGCTCTTCGCTAAAGTCGGCCGGTGTGAAAACGTCCTGCGCATCGGTCGGCTTTATAATGAATTCGCCGCCCTTCACGACAGCTTTTTGGGATACTTCCATGACGGTTCTACAGTGAAGAATTGGGGATAATATGTTAGGCACGCCTACTATTATGGCAAGCCGCAGGCCTAGTGATTTAGTACCGCAAGATAAACAAAATTTGTTAGGCGTGCCTACTACTTAACGAAAAGAAAACCCCGCCAGCGGGGTTTTCTTTTCGTGTTGGTTTTATTTCAGCAACTCATAAATCCCCGCCACGCCCTGGCCGCCGCCCACGCAGGCCGTCACGAGGCCGTACTTCTGGCCCCGGTCGCGCAGCTCGTCGAAGAGCTGAATGGAAAGCTTGGCCCCCGAGCAGCCGAGCGGGTGGCCCAGGGCAATGGCCCCGCCGTTCACGTTCAGCTTTTCGGGGTCGATGCCCAGCTCGCGCACCACGGCCAGGCTCTGCGAGGCAAACGCCTCGTTTAGTTCGATTAAGTCGATGTCGGCCAGCTTCATGCCGGCTTGCTTCAGGGCCTTGGGCACGGCCTTGATGGGGCCCATGCCCATGATGCGCGGGTCGACGCCTTCGGTGGCGTAGGTGACCATGCGGGCGATGGGCTCCAGGTTCAGCTCCTTCACCATCCGCTCCGACATCACCAGCACAAAGGCGGCCCCGTCCGAGGTTTGGGAGGAGTTGCCGGCCGTCACGCTGCCGTTGGCGGCGAACACGGGGCGCAGCTTGGCCAGGGCCTCCACTGAGGTGTCGGCGCGGGGGCCCTCGTCGGTGTCCACCACGTAGGAGCGGTTTTTCTTCTTGCCGGTGGCCGGGTCGAGGTAGGTTTCCTCGACCGTAATGGGCACGATGCTTTGCTTGAACTTGCCGCCGGCAATGGCTTTGATGGCTTTCTGGTGCGAGTTGTAGGAAAATTCGTCTTGGTCCTGGCGCGAGATTTTATAGTCCTGGGCCACGGCTTCGGCGGTCAGTCCCATGCCCATGTAGTAGTCGGGGTGCTCCATGGCGAGCTTGTAGTTGGGCACGGTTTTCCAGCCCACGGTGGGCACCATGCTCATGCTTTCGGTGCCGCCGGCGATGATGCACTCGGCCATGCCAGCCGTGATTTTGCCCACCGCCATGGCGATGGTTTCGACCCCCGAGCCACAGTAGCGGTTCACGATCAGGCCGGGTACGTTGATGGGCAGCGCCAGCAGCGAGATGAGGCGGCCCATTTGCAGGCCCTGCTCGGCTTCGGGCACGGCGTTGCCCACAATCACGTCGTCGACGCGGCTGGGGTCGAGCGCCGGCACCGACTTGACAAGGTGCTTGATGACCTCGGCGGCGAGGTCGTCGGGGCGGGTGAAACGGAAGACGCCCCGCGGGGCTTTGCCGACGGCCGTGCGGTAGCCGGCGACGATATAGGCGGTTTGGGTCATGATGCTAAGGGAATTTTAGCACGGCGTTAGAAGAGTGAAAAGGAATTTCAGAGAGTATTCACTCCTCAAAATTCTTTTTTACTCCCCTAACTCTGTGCGAAATAATTAATTACGCAGCGGCTTGCCAGTCGTGAGAATGCTCTGAATCCGCTCCAGCGTTTTCCGTTCGCCGGTCAGCGACAGGAACGCCTCGCGCTCCAAATCCAGCAAATACTGCTCGCTCACTTCCGTGGGGGCCGACAAATCGCCGCCGCACATCACGTAGGCCAGCTTATCGGCAATGAGCTGGTCGTGCTTCGAGATGTAGTTGCCCTGCTGCATGGCGTACACGCCGGTTTTGAACATGGCCAGGGCCCCCTTGCCGTGCACCTTGATGTTGGTTTTCTGGGTGGGCTGCGAGTAGCCGGCGTCGGCCAGCTCCAGCGCGGCGGCCTTGGCTCGGGCGATGACGCGGTTGGCGCTCACCACCACTTCGTCGCCCCGGCGCAGGTAGCCCAGGTCGAAGGCCTCGGCGGCCGAGGTCGAAACCTTGGCCGTGCTGATGGTCATGTACGTGTTGCGCAGCAGGTTGAATTCCGGCTCGCCGTCCTCGTACTTGGCGGCGGTGCGCAGCGTCATTTCCTTGGTGCCGCCGCCGCCGGGGATCAAGCCCACGCCAAACTCCACGAGGCCGATGTACGATTCGGCCGAAGCCACCACCTTGTCGCAGTGCAGGTTCAGCTCGCAGCCGCCGCCCAGCGTGAGGCCGTGCGGCGTGCCCACCACCGGAATGCTGCTGTAGCGCATCCGCATCATGGCCTGCTGGAACTGCTGAATCATCAGGTTCAGCTCGTCGAACTCCTGCTCCAGGGCCTGCATGTACACCAGGCCCAGGTTGGCCCCGGCCGAGAAGTTAGGGCCGTCGTTGCCCACCACTAGGCCGCGGTAGCCGTTTTCGGCCATCTCCACGCCCTTCAGCAAGCCCTGGATGACGTCCGTGCCCAGCGAGTTCATCTTGGAGTGGAACTCCACGTTCAAAATCCCGTCGCCCAGGTCAATCACCGAAGCTCCGGCGTTCTTCCACAGCACTTTGCCGCTGGCCCGCAGGTTGTCGAGGAGGATGAACTGCTCCACGCCCGCCACCGGCTGGTACTGCCGGCTGGCGCGGTCGTAGAATTCGCGCACCCCAGCGGCGCTCACTTTATAGAAAGCGGCGTGGCCGGCGGCCAGCATTTCTTCCACCCACGGGGCCACGGTGCGGCCGGCGGCCGTGGCCAGGTCGATGCCGGCTTGTACGCCCAGCGCGTCCCAGGTTTCGAAGGGCCCCAGCTCCCAGCCGAAGCCGGCGCGCAGGGCGTCGTCGATCTTGTAGAGCTCGTCGGCAATTTCGGGCACGCGGTTGCTCACGTAGGCAAACAGGCCGCCGAAGCTCAGGCGGTAAAACTCGCCGGCTTTGTCTTGGCCCGCCACCAGCACTTTGAAGCGGTCGGCCAGCTTCTCGATGGTTTTGGTGGCTTCGAGCGTGGCAAACTTCACCTTCTGGCTCGGCTTGTACTCCATCGTGGCCAGGTCGAGGGCGTGGATTTCCGAGCGGCCGCCTTCGCCTTTCACTTTTTTGTAGAAGCCCTGGCCGGTTTTATCGCCCAGCCACTTGCTCTCGCCCATTTTCCTGATGAAATCGGGCAGCTCGAACACGTCCCTGGCTTCGTCGTGGGGCAGGCCCTGGGCCAGGCCGTTGGCCACGTTGATGGTCGTGTCGAGGCCCACCACGTCGGAGGTGCGCAGCGTGGCCGATTTGGCGTGGCCAATCACAGGGCCCGTCAGCTTGTCGGTTTCTTCCACGGTCAGGCCCAGCTGCTGCATCACTTTCATGGCGTCGAGCAGGGCAAACACGCCCACGCGGTTGGCGATGAAACCCGGCGTGTCTTTCGCCAAAACCGTCGTCTTGCCCAGGTACAAGTCGCCGTAATGACTCAGAAAATCAACAACTTCTGGCTTAGTCTCCGGCGTCGGGATGATTTCCAGCAGCTTCAGGTAGCGCGGCGGGTTGAAGAAGTGCGTGCCGGCAAAATGCTGCTTGAAATCCGCCGAGCGGCCCTCGGCCAGCAGGTGAATGGGAATGCCGCTGGTGTTGCTCGTGACGAGCGTGCCCGGCTTGCGAAACTGCTCCACCCGCTCGTAAAGGCTCTTTTTGATGTCGAGTCGCTCCACGACCACTTCAATCGTCCAGTCGCAGCCGGCAATTTCTTTGAGGTTGTCGTCGAAGTTGCCGGTTTTGATGCGGCCGGCGTCGCCCTTGCGGTAGAGCGGCGAGGGGTTGGCCGCGATGGCGGCCTGCAACGCACTGTTCACGACGCGGTTGCGCACGGCGGGCGCGTCGAGTTTCAGGCCTTTTTTCTCTTCGTCGGGCAGCAGCTCTTTCGGCGCAATGTCGAGCAGAAGTACCGATGCGCCGATGTTGGCGAAGTGGCACGCGATGCGCGAGCCCATGACGCCGGAGCCGAGCACGGCGACTTTCTTGATGGTTCGTTTCATTCAGGTCGGATGACGGGGTGGGTTAACGAGTGCGGAGAATGGGGGTTTGGGCGGGGTTAAGCGGATTTTTCCTGCGGCAGCGGCTTCAGCTCGAAGCCGTCGAACAGGGTTTTGCCTTCGATCATGCCCGTGATCTGGGCAGCAATTTTCAGGAACACGTCGAGCTGCGACTGCGCTATTTTCTCGCGCACCTTCTGGTTGAAGTGCCGCACGGTCTGGCGCGAAACCTCTTTTTTCTCCAGGCCCAGCGGCGTCAGGAAAATGCGCACCGAGCGCTTGTCGTGGGCGTCCGACTGCTTGTAGATCAGCCCTTTTTCTTCCATGCTGCGCAGGATGCGCGTCAGGCTGCGGGTTTCGAGGCCCAGCAGCGGGGCGATTTTGGTGGCCGGAATCCCGTTTTCCTGGTCGATGTTGAGCAGCACAAACCCGATGCTGGTCGTGATGTCGTTCTGGGCCGCCTGGGTGTTGTACATCCGCGAAATGGCGTGCCAGGCCACTTTGATGTTGTAATCGACGGTTTCTTCGGGTTTCATAATGCAGGATAAGTGCGGTAAACTTACGAAGTTTTTGTTAGGCTTGCATACTACTTAGGGCCCCGCAAAATAAAAACTCGCCGGCTCTGCCCGGGGCCCTATCCGCCGAAAAGCCGGCCCCGCTGCGAACAGCAAGGCCGGCTTTTCGTTGGGCGGGGGCCCTCGCTTCGGCCTTATTTGTACAGGCCCTCGATCAGGCTTTTGTTTTTTTCGGTTATCACTTTGCGCTTCACCTTCATGGTGGGCGTCATCTCGCCGCTTTCCACGGTCCACTGCTCGGGCAGGAGCACGATTTTTTTCACCTGCTCCCACTGCGCGAAGCTGTGGTTGTACTTTTTCACCAGGCCTTCGTAGAGCTCCACCACCTGCGGGTTGCGGATGATGTCGGCGTCGGAAGCCTCGGGCACGCCGTGGCGCTTGCACCAGCCTTTGAGGTCGGCGAAGGACGGGACGACCAGCGCGGCGGGAAACTTCTGGTCGGCCCCTACCACCATGGCCTGCTCGATAAGCGGGTCTTCTTTTAGCTTGCTCTCAATGACTTGCGGGGCAATGTACTTGCCGCCCGACGTTTTGAACATCTCCTTTTTGCGGTCCGTAATCTTCAAAAAGCGCCCGTTCACCAGCTCGCCGATGTCGCCGGTGTGCAGCCAGCCGTCGGCGTCGATGGTTTCCTTCGTCAGGTCGGGCTTGTTGTAGTAGCCCTTCATCACGGAGGCCGACTTGGTGAGGATTTCGCCGTCGGCCGCAATTTTCACCTCCATGTGGTCGATGAGGGGCCCCACGGTGCCGATCAGGTTGTTTTCGGGCTCGTAGCCGTTCACGGCAATCACGGGCGAGGTTTCCGTCAGGCCGTAGCCCTCCATTACGCGGATGCCGGCCGCCCAAAATACCCGCGCCAGGCGGGGCTGCAGGGCCCCGCCGCCGCTCACGATGCAGCGCAAGTTGCCACCCAGCGCCTCGCGCCACTTATTGAAGATGAGTTTATTGGCCAACGCCAGCTCGGTGTTGTACACAAAGCCCTGGTCTTTCTGAGTGTCGTATTTCAGGCCCAGGTCCAGGGCCCAGAAGAAGAGCTTGTGCTTGATGCCGGTTTGCTCGTGGCCCTTGGCCACGATGCGGTCGTACACTTTTTCGAGCAG
>JANXOE010000178.1 GCA_025353745.1 Hymenobacter sp. | reverse complement strand
TGCTCGGAGCAGGTGTTCGGCCGGCTGTACGCCAACCTGCTGGCGGCGCAGATTTTGAAGGCCAACCCGCGCTTCAAAACCGTGCTGGCCGAGTGGGCGCGCCAGGCCCAAAGCGGCTCCGCCGCCCAGCAAAACGCCCTCGCCGGCAAGCTGGCCCAGAACCAAGAGCTGAAAAGCCTGCTGCTGCAAGAAACGCCCTGGGTGCGCGACGCCCAGGGCGAAACCGAGCGCCTGGCCCGCCTCACCGCCTTGTTCGACGAAGCCCGGCTGCGGGGCGAAACCGCCGGGGCCCTCGCCAAGCTCCAGCGCCTGCAGCAGCCCGGCGGCGGCTTCCCGTGGTTCGAAAAAATGCCCGACGACCGCTACATCACCCAGCTCGTGGTGGCCGGCTTCGGCAAGCTGAAGCGCCTGGGGGCCCTCGACGCCGGCCAGGACGCGGCCGCCCGCGCCGTGCTGCAAAACGCCCTGGGCTACCTCGACGGGGCCCTGGCCCGCGACTACGCCGCGCTGCGCCGCCAAAAAGGCGTGAAGCTGGCCGACAACCACCTCGGCGACCTGCAAATCCAGGCCCTGTACGCCCGCAGCTTCTGGCCCCGGCAGCCCGAAGCCGCCGCGGCCCGGGCGGCCTACGCCTACTACCGCGCCCAGGCCGCCCGGTACTGGCCCGGCCAGCCGCGCTACCTGCAAGCCCAGGCGGCCCTGGCGCTGTTCCGGGCCGGCAAGCCGGCCCCGGCCGCCCAGGACATTCTGCGGGCCCTGGCCGAAAACGCCCTGCACTCGCCCGAGCTGGGCATGTACTGGAAGGACGTGCGCGGCGGCTACTACTGGCGCGAGGCCCCCACCGAAACCCAGGCCACGCTCATCGAGGCGTTCGACGAGGTGAAAAACGACCAAAAATCCGTCGACGAGATGAAGCTTTGGCTGCTCAAGCAAAAGCAAACCCACCACTGGGCAAGCACCCGCGCCACCGCCGACGCCTGCTACGCGCTGCTGCTGCGCGGCTCCGACTGGCTCGCGGCGCCGCAGCCGCTGCAAATCGCGGTGGGCGGCGTCAGCGTCCGGCCCGACGCCGCGCAGGCCGGCACCGGCTACTTCAAAACCAGCTGGCCGGCGGCCGAAATCCAACCCGCGCAGGGTAAAGTCACCGTTACCAAGCCCGACGCGGGCGTGGCCTGGGGTGCGCTGTACTGGCAGTATTTTGAGGACATCGACCGCGTGACGCCCGCCGCCACGCCCCTCAGCCTGGAGCGCCAGCTCTACCGCGAAACCCGCACCGCCGCCGGCCCGCAGCTCGAAAAGCTGACCGCCGCCGCGCCCCTGAAAGTGGGCGACGCCCTGGTGGTGCGCCTCGTGCTGCGCACCGACCGCGCCCTGGAGTACGTCCACCTCAAAGACCAGCGCGCCGCCGGCCTGGAACCCGTGGCCCCCACCAGCGGCTACCGCTACCAGAACGGGCTGGGCTACTACGAGAGCCCGCGCGACGCGGCCACCAACTTTTTTCTGGGGGCCCTGCCGCGCGGCACCCACGTGTTCGAGTACCGGTTGCGGGCCAGCCAGGCCGGCGATTTTTCGGGCGGCCTTAGCCAAATGCAATGTTTGTACGCGCCCGAATTCGGGGCAAACTCGGCGGGCCAGCGTCTAACGATAGTGCGGTAGAGGAGCGTAGCGCGGGGCCGTACGGGGCCGGCGGGGCGTGCGGGACAGGGGCGGGGCCGGCCGGGTCGGGGGTAAAAGCTCGGCCGGTGCTTGCATGTTGTGCGGGTGGGCGTTAGCTTTGTCATCCTATCGGTCTGGTATTTCTCATATTTATTATGTTATGAAGCAACTCCTTGCCCTGTTCGCCCTGTGCCTGGCTTTCGGCACGGCGCGCGCCCAAACGCCCGTCACGAAGCTGCCCGGCGAAGAAAACCTGAGCTTGCGCGAGCGCGCCGAGCGGGATTTTCTCATGCCCGTGCGCCGCAAGAAAGCCGTGGAAGCGGCCCCCCGCCCCGGTGCCGCTGACGACGTGACGGCCGCCCCCGAGAACGATGCCACCGCCCACAATTCGGCCGCCGCCGAAGAAGCGCGGCCCGAAGAAGCCAGCGCGTCGGCCCGCGAAGCCCACACCACCCGCTCCTACGCCGCCCGCCACTCCGCCTGGCTCTCGCGTCGCGCCGAGGCCCGGGCCGAAGAGCGCGCCGCCGACCTGCGCGCCGAGCGCCGCGCCGAAGCCCGCCGCGCCGCCCGCCACAGCAGCAAGCACAGCAGCCGTGCCATCCGCAGCAGCAAGCACAAGGCGGCTAAAGCCACCAGGTCCAGGGCCGCCACCAAAGCTGCCCGTGCCAAAGCCGCCCGCGCCGCCAAACACAGCAAAAGCCACAGCCACCACAGCGCGGCCAAAACCAGCCACAAATCAAAAAAGGCAACGGCCCATAAAAAGGCGTCGCACGCCGCCAAGGCCGCGGTTAAGCACAAAAAGAAGCACCGCCGCTAGCCCCTGTGCATCAAAGCCAAAAAAGCCCCGCCAGCAATTGGCGGGGCTTTTTTGATGAATATTTTATTGCCTGGCGACCGATCAAAACCACCGCCGGCTGACCATTTGGCGCAGGTGGGTTTCCAAGGCCGGGCGCCTACTCGGCGATGCGCACCACCAGGCCGTCGGTGTGAGGGGCGAGGCGAATCTGGCAGCTCAGGCGCGAGCCTTCGTAGACGTGGGGCAGGGTTTCGAGCATGTCCAGCTCGGCGTCCTGGGGCTCGGGCAGGGCGGGGCCGGCCAGCACCTCCACGTGGCAGGTGGCGCACAGGGCC
>JANXOE010000175.1 GCA_025353745.1 Hymenobacter sp. | reverse complement strand
TGAAGTAGTACTTGCCCTGGCGCCGGAACATCACGGGGCCCTCCACGTAGCCCTGGGGCGTGATGGGCCGGAACGTGGTGCCGTCGGCAAAGGGCACGAAACCGGTGAAATCGTCTTTCAGCCGGGCGATGTTGCAGTGCTGCCAGCCGCCGTACACCAAGTAATACTTGCCGTCGGCGTCCTTGAACACGAACTGGTCGATGGGCTGGGCGTGGTTGTAAAACTTGTCCACCAGCGGGTGGCCCAGGTAGTCGCGGAACGGCCCGGCCGGGTTGTCGGCCACGGCCACCCCGATGCCGCCGCGCTGCTGGTCGTTCTGAATGTCGTTGGCCCCAAAAAACAGGTAGTATTTCCCGGCCTTTGCCACAATGGCCGGGGCCCACAAAGCACGCTTGGCCCAATGCACGCTGGCCGTGTCGAGCACGCGCGGGTGCTTGGTCCAGGTCACCAGATCGGGCGAGGAAAACGCGTCCAGAAACACCTGCTGGGCATAGGCTTTGCGCACGCCCACCGGTTCGTCGGCCGGGTAGGTATCGCCGACGGTGGCCGAAAAAGTCGGATATATCCAGTACTGCGAGCCGAAAATGGCCGCTTCCGGGTCGGCGTACCAGCCGGGGAAAACGGGGTTGCCACCGGCCACCGGCTTGGCCGGCTGCTGGGCCCACGCGGCGGCGCTGCCGGCCAGCAGCGCCGCGCCCAAAATCAGGTTTTTCATAAAAGAAGCAGGTGTGAGCTGGCGCATCGAACCCCTTACGCTTGGGCGCGCTGGCGGCTGCCGCGCAGCCCGTACCAGGTGATGTACAGGTAGCAGGTCACCGGCAGGGCGAAGGCCCAGCGCAGGCCGGGGCCGTCGGCTATCGCCCCGAAGGCCAGCGGTATCACCGCCCCGCCCACGATGGCCGTGCACAGCAGGCCGGAGGCTTCTTCCGTCAGCCGCCCGAGCCCGGCCAGGGCCAGGGTGAAGATGGTCGAGAACATCAGCGAGTTCATCAGGCCCACCGCCAGCAGGCACCACATGGCCACCGGCCCGCTGGTGCTGATTGAGATCAGCACCAAGGCCACGGCCCCCAGCGCATTGAAAGCCAACAGATAAGCAGGACGGAACTTGTTGAGCAGCGCCGCGCCCATGAACCGCCCCACCATGGCCGCGCCCCAGTAGTACGACACCTGGCTGCCGGCCACTTTGGGCAGCATGTTCATCACGTTGGGCAGGCCCAGGTAGCTCACGATGTGGGAGCCGATGGACACCTCGGCCCCCACGTAGGCGAAGATGGCCACCACGCCCAGCGCCAGGTGCGGGTAGTGCCAGGCGCGGCGCACTTTTTCTTCGGTGTAGGGGCCGTCGGTGGCGTGCTCGATCACCGGGAGCCGCAGCCGGCTCAGGATGAAGCAGATGACCAGCAGCGTAACGCCGATGCCCAGGTACGGCAGCTGCACCGCCGACACGTCGATGACCTGCGCGGCGGGCGTGCCCAGCTTGGGCAGCTTGCTCAGGATGAGCACGGCCCCGAGCAGCGGGGCCACCGTGGTGCCCAGCGAGTTGAAGGCCTGCGTGAGCGTGAGCCGCGCCGACGCCGACGCGGGCGGCCCCAGAATGGCCACGTACGGGTTGCCGGCCACTTGCAGCAGCGTCACGCCCGACGCCAGCACGAACAGGGCCCCCAAAAACAAGCCGTACGAGCGGCTGGCCGCCGCCGGATAAAACAAAAAGCAGCCCAGCGCCGCCACCGCGAAGCCCAGCATGATGCCGCGCTTGTAGCCCACGCGCTCCACCAGCTTGCCGGCCGGGATGCTCACCAGCAGGAAGGCCCCGAAAAAGCAGAAATTGATGAGGTTGGCCTGGGTGTAGCTGAGATGAAAAATTGCTTTCAGGTACGGTATCAGGATGTCGTTCAGCACGGTAATGAAGCCGAACGAGAAGAAAAGCACCGTGAGGGCGGCCAGCGCCGACGTGTAGCGCGGCGCGGCGGCGCCGTCGGGCACCGGGCTTACCCGCGCGGCGGGTTGAGCAACTGGAAGAGCCATGGGCAGCGAAGAACGATAAGGATGAAATAACGAGGCCCAAGGTACGCCAGGGCCCCCGGAATGCCCGGCCCGCGGCAACACAACGATTGCGTCCTATTTGCTAACGATTGCGTCTCACTTACTTTGGTCAAAAAAAGTCAATATTATTTTGTGCAATCGGACGACCTTTGCCCGGATTTTTTCGCCTTTCTGCCACCTTTCTTTTATCGGCCATGCCCAACCGTCGCTCGTCGCTGCTCCCTGCCCTGCTGCTTTGCCTGGGGGCCCCCGCTGCCCGCGCCACCATGCGCCTGCCCGCCCTGGTGGGCTCGCACATGGTGTTGCAGCGCGACGCGAAACTGCCGCTCTGGGGCTGGGCCGCGCCGGGCGAAAAAGTTACTGTCGCGTTCCGCGGCAAAACGTACCCGGCCACGCCCGGGGCCGACGGCCGCTGGCAGGCCACGCTGCCGCCCCAGCCCGCCGGGGGCCCCTATACCATGACCATCAAGGGCCAGAACACCATCGAGCTGACCGATATTTTGGTGGGCGACGTGTGGCTGGCCTCGGGGCAGTCCAACATGCAGTTTAAGGTGAAAGACCACCCCGGCGGCTACCAGCCGGTGCAGAACGCCGACCAGGAAATTGCGGCCGCCAACTGGCCCAACCTGCGCCTGTTCACCGTGGCCCAGACGGTGGCCTACCGCCCGCAGGCCGAGGTGCCGGCCTCCGGCTGGCAGGTGTGCGGCCCGGCCACGGTGGCCGATTTTTCGGCCGTGGCCTACTTTTTTGGGCGCGATTTGTACCAGCAATACCAAGTGCCGATGGGCTTGATTGCCGACAGCTGGGGCGGCACCCCGGCCGAAGCCTGGGTGAGCGCCGAGGGCCTGCGGCCCTTCCCCGAGTTTGGGGCGCGGGTGGCCGACTTTGCCCAGCGCCCCAACGCCCTGGCCGACGACCAGCGCGCCTTTGAGGCCCAGCAGCGCACCTTTTTGCAAACCCTCCGCACCCGCGACCAGGGCTTCTTGGCCGGCGGCAAAACCTGGGCGGCCCCCGACTTCGATGCCCGCGCCTGGCCCACCACGGCCCTGCCCGGCGCGTGGGAAGCCACCACGCCGGCCCTGGCCGGCTACGACGGCGTGGTGTGGTTCCGCAAAGAAATCGACCTCACCGCCGCCGACGCCGGCCGCTCCCTCACCCTGGCCCTGGGCCCCATCGACGACGCCGACAGCACGTGGTTCAACGGCGTGAAGGTGGGCGGCACCAGCGGCTACAACCTGCCCCGCACCTACGACGTGCCCGCGGCCCTGGTGCGGCCGGGCCGCAACGTGGTGGCCGTGCGCGTGGTGGACACGGGCGGCGGCGGCGGCTTCGTGGGCGGCCCCGACGAGTTGCGCCTCACCACGGCCGGCCGCACCCTGGCGCTGGCCGGGCCCTGGCAGTACCAGCCGGGCATCGACCCGCGCGACGCGCCCAAGCCCCCCGCGGCCGGCGGCGCGCAAAATGCCCCCACCACCCTCTACAACGGCATGATTGCCCCGGTGCTGCCCTTCGCCATCAAGGGCGTCATCTGGTACCAGGGCGAAAGCAACGCCGAGCGCGCCGAGCAGTACCGCACCCTGTTTCCGGCCCTGATTGCCGACTGGCGCACGCGCTGGGGCTACCCGTTCCCGTTCCTGTTCGTGCAGCTGGCCAACTACACCAAAGCCCTGCCCCAGCCCGCCGAATCGGACTGGGCCGAGCTGCGCGAAGCCCAGGCCGGGGCCCTCGCCCTGCCCCGCACGGGCATGGCCGCGGCCATCGACATCGGCAACGCCGACGACATTCACCCCCACAACAAGCAGGAGGTGGGCCGCCGCCTGGCCCTGGCCGCCCGCCACGCCGCCTACAACGACAACACGTTGGTGTACAGCGGCCCCACCTACGCCGGCATGGCCGTGACGGGCCCCGCCGTGCGGCTGCGGTTCGACCACCGCGGCACCGGGCTCCTGGCCAGGGAAGGGCCCCTGCGGGGCTTTGCCGTGGCCGGGGCCGACCACAAATTTTACTGGGCCACGGCGCAGGTGCAGGGCGACGACGTGGTGGTGACGAGCGCCCAGGTGCCCGCGCCCGTGGCCGTGCGCTACGACTGGGCCGCCAACCCCGACGGCAACCTCTACAACCAGGACGGCCTGCCCGCCGTCCCGTTCCGCACCGATACGTGGCCCGGCGTCACGGCCGGGCGGAAATAAAACGCCAAGAATTTTTGGACGCCAGGAACCCGCTTGAATTAACTTTCAGGGGACCAACCGCGTGCAGAGACGCCTCTTTGCGTCTCCGGTCTGAACGATAGCTTGGGCAGTTTCTAAATAAAAATCCGGGTGCCCGAGAAGTTGCCGCGGAACTCCTTGGGCGTGCAGCCTTTCTTCTTTTTGAAGGTGCGGTTGAAGTTGGAGATGTTGTTGAAGCCGCACTTGTAGGCCACCTCGGCCACGTTGTGGGTGGTTTCGATGAGCATGCGCGTGGCGTGGCCCAGCCGGATTTCGTTCAGGCTGTCGATGAACGTGTTGCCGATGCGCTTCTTGATGAAGCGGCTGAACGAGGCTTCCGGCATATTGGCCACCCGCGACACTTCCGTGAGGGTGACGGCGCGGCTGTAGTGGGCGTTCATGTACTCAAACACGTTCTCGATGCGGCGGCTGTTGTAGTGCAGCGGCTCCTGGTTGGAGTTGGAGTCGGACAGCGTGCGGATGTTGCGCGACGTGGACAAGTCGTGCAAGATGGAGAGCAGCTCCAGCACCGAGTCGAACCCGTTTTTTTGCCCCAGCGCCAGGATGCGGGGCTGGAGCCGCTCAATGGTGTCGCGCGAGAACAGAATGCCCCGCTGGGCCTTCTCAAACATTGTTTTAATGAAGCTGAGCTGGTTTTTGCGCAAAAACCGGTCCTCAAACAAATCCTTGTGGAACTGGATGGTCAACTCCCGGATGTCCTCGCTTTCGCACTTGTGCGTGAACCAGGCGTGGTACAGGTTGGGGCCCACCAGCACCAGCTCCAGGTCGTCGATGACCTCGATGTGGTCGCCCACGATGCGCTTGGCCCCCTTGGCGTTGACGATGAGGTTCAGCTCGTACTCCTCGTGGTAGTGAAGCGGGAAATCAAACTTCTTTTTAACGCGGGAAAACAGGGTAAAACAGTCGCTTTGGGTCAGCGGCGTGATTTCGCGCATGATGTCGGGCTTCATAAAGGAGCGGGGAAAAGAACGGTGGGTGTCAATAAAAGTACAGACTTTGGTCAAAATTATATTATTGTGCAATCCATTGCATAAATATATAAAAGAGGGTCTTTAAGTTAAATCAGCCCGATTCAGCTATTTTTCAATCTTCCCATGGGGATAATGCAGCAATAGCATACAAGCAAACGACATAATAGTATTACTAACCGCCTATCGATTGCAAGACCTTTGCTTCAGTGATTGATCCGCTAAACTAGAATATTCTGATTCTCCAACACGCCCGGCAACGGGGAGGCTCCGGGCGGGCGCAGCGAATTGCTGCGGTAACGCAGCGCGTGACAGATTCTTACGTTAATTTTTTCACCATTTCAAATTCCCGCACCAGAAATAGTTGCCCCGGGGCCGTGCCCCGAACCAGCACGGCCCCGGGGCAACTATTTCTGGTGCTCGAGCGGTGCGCACCTATGAATATCTTTTTTCGGTTAGGCGGACTGGTGGCCGCGTTGGCCCTGGCGGGCGGCGGGGCCACGGCACAGCCGGGCTTCGTGCAAGCCCAGGGCACGCAGCTCACCCTCAACGGCCGGCCCTACCGCTACATCGGGGCCAACTACTGGTACGGCGGCCTGCTGGCCACCCAGGGCCCCGCGGGCAAAGCGCGGCTGGCCAAGGAGTTAGATTTCCTGAAAAAACAGGGCGTGGCCAACCTGCGGGTGATGGTGGGGGCCGAGGGCCTCAGCGGCGGCTACCAGTACCGGGTGCTACAGCCGCTGCAGCCCACGCCGGGCCAGTTCGACGAAAGCATCATGGCCGGGCTCGACTACCTGCTGGCCGAGCTGGGCCGGCGCGACATGAAGGCCGTGCTGCACTTCACCAACACCTGGGAGTGGAGCGGCGGCCTGGGCCAGTACCTGGAATGGAACGGCTACCCGGGCCAGCCCCTGCCCAAAAAGCCCGGCTACGACTGGAACCAGTACCGCGCCTATATCGCGAAATTCTACGGCTGCGCGCCGTGCCAAGACGCCGTGGCCGCCTACATCCGCTACGTGCTGGCCCGCACCAACTCGCTGACCCACCAGAAATACGTGGACGACCCGGCCATCATGGCCTGGGAAATCATCAACGAGCCGCGGCCCATGCTGCCGGCCGCCACCCCGGCCTTCGAGGCCTGGATGCAACAGACGGCGGCCCTGGTGAAATCCATCGACCGGCACCACCTGCTGACCACCGGCAGCGAGGGCGACATCGCCGCCGACAACGACATGGCCGTGTACGAGCGCCTGCACGCCGACCCCAACGTCGACTACCTCACCATCCACATCTGGCCCAAAAACTGGGGCTGGTTCCGCGACACGGCCACGGCCAAGGGCTTCCCGGCGGTGCTGGCCCGCACCACGGCCTACGTGGACAAGCACGTGGCCGCGGCCACCCGGCTGCACAAGCCGCTGGTGGTGGAAGAGTTTGGCCTGCCGCGCGACGGCCAGGTGTTTGCCCCGACGGCCCCGACGGCCCTGCGCGACCGCTACTACGCGGCCCTGTTTGGCCTGCTGCGGGGCAACACGCCGGCCAGCCGCGTCATCGCCGGCTACAATTTCTGGGCGTTCGGGGGCGCGGCGCGGCCGGTGCCGGGGCAGGTTTTTTGGAAAGCCGGCGACGCCTACCTGGGCGACCCGGGCGGCGAAGAGCAGGGCCTGAACTCGGTGTTCGACTCGGATAAATCAACCTGGGCCGTGATCGGCCAGTACACCCAAACCCTCCGCTGATGAAGATGTTCCGCACCCTGGCGCTGGCCGCCGCTGCCGCCGCGCTGGCCTTCGGGGCCCGCGCCCAGGGCCAGGCCCCGGCCGGGGCCCTGCCCGCCGACCCCGCCGCTACCGCCCAAACCAAGCTGTTGCTGGCCAACCTGCACCGGCTGGTGGGCCGGGGCGTGATGTTCGGCCACCAAGACGACATGGCCTACGGCATCGACCAAGGCAAAATGTGGAAGGGCGACGCCAACCGCTCCGACGTGAAGAGCGTGGCCGGCGCGTACCCCGCCGTGTTCGGCTGGGAGCTGGGCCACCTGGAGCTGGACAGCGCCCGCAACCTCGACGGCGTGCCGTTTGCCCGCATCCGGGGCTACATCCAGCAGGACTATGCGCAGGGCAGCGTCGTCACCATCAGCTGGCACCTCAACAACCCGCACAACGGCAAAACCGCCTGGGACACCGCCCGCACCGTGCAGTACATCCTGCCCGGGGGCCCCGACCACGCCAGGTATGTCGGCTACCTCGACCGCGTGGCTGCCTTTTTGGGCAGCCTGAAGGGTGCCAAAGGCGAGGCGATTCCCGTCATTTTCCGGCCCTTCCACGAGCACACGGGCAGCTGGTTCTGGTGGGGGCAAAAGGAATGCACGGCGGCCGAGTTCAAGGCCATCTGGCAGTTCACCGTCGGCTACCTGCGCGACCAGAAAAAGCTGCACAACCTGCTCATCGCCTACTCGGCGTCCGATTTTGCCACCGAGGCCGACTACCTGGAGCGCTACCCCGGCGACGCTTACGCCGACGTGCTGGGCTTCGACGACTACTGCGGCCCGGACCCGGCGCAGTTCAAAGCAGGCATGGACCGGAAGCTGGGCCTGCTGGTGAGCATCAGCCGGGCGCACCACAAGCTGCCGGCCCTCACCGAAGTGGGCTACGACGGCGTGCCCGACCCGGGCTGGTGGACGCAGACCCTGCTGCCCCTGCTCGAAAAACACCCCGTATCGTACGCCCTCACGTGGCGCAACGGCGACCCGGTGCACTTCTTCGCCCCCTACCCCGGCCAGGCCAGCGCCGCCGATTTCAAGAAATTCTTCCAAAGCAAAAGCACCATTTTCAACAGCCGCCTCGGCCCGCTCCACCTCTACACCCAGCCGCTTAAATAAGCGAATGCGAACGGCCTTACCCAACTACTCCTTGCCCCCAATTGGCTACCCGATAGCCGGCAGCTTACCCCCGCATGAGATTACACTTAGTTGACGTTTTAATCATCCTGGCGTATTTGCTGACTACGGTTTTCATCGGCCTGTACTACAGCAAAAAAGCCCGCGAAAACAAGGACAGCTACATGCTGGGCGGCCGCACGCTGCCCTGGTACAAGCTGGGCCTGAGCGACGCGTCGGACATGTTCGACATCAGCGGCACGATGTGGATGGTGAGCCTGTGCTTCGCCTACGGCATGAAAAGCATCTGGATTCCGTGGCTCTGGCCAGTGTTCAACCAGGTATTTCTGATGATGTACCTCTCGCGCTGGCTGCGCCGCTCGGGGGCCTCCACGGGGGCCGAGTGGCTGGCCACGCGCTTCGGCACCAAGGGCCCCGGCGTGGCGGCGTCGCACCAGGTGGTCATCGCCTTCGCGCTGCTCAGCTGCCTGGGCTTTTTGGCCTACGGCTTCGTGGGGCTGGGCAAGTTCGTCGAGATTTTTATCCCTTGGGAGCTGGTGAAGGGCTACGTGCCCTTCGCGGTGGCCCCGCAATACGTGCCGCACGTGTACGGCATCGTGTTCACGCTTTTCGCCATGTTCTACGCCATCGTGGGCGGCATGCACAGCATCGTGCTCGGCGACATGATTAAGTACGCCATCATGACGGTGGCCTGCGTGGCCATTGCCATCATCGCCTTTATCAACCTGCAAGGCAAGCAATTGGCGGTGCCCCACGGCTGGTTCAATCCCTTCTTCGGCTGGCGGCTGGGGCTCGACTGGTCGCACCTCATCCCCGAGGTGAACAGCAAGATTTCGAGCGACGGCTACTCGCTGTTCGGCGTGTTTTTCATGATGATGGCCTTCAAGGGCGTGTTTGCCTCGCTGGCGGGCCCCGCGCCGAACTACGACATGCAGAAAATCCTGAGCACCCGCTCGCCCGAGGAAGCCAGCAAGATGAGCGGCTTCGTGTCCATCATCCTGCTGCCCATCCGCTACTCGCTCATCATCGGCCTCACCATCCTGGGCCTGCTCTACTACCACCAGATGAACCTGAAGGCCCCCGACGGCAGCATCGACTTCGAGCGCATTCTGCCGCTGACCATCAACAACTTCCTGCCCGCGGGCTTGGTGGGGCTGGTGCTCACGGGGCTGCTGGGGGCCTTCATGGGCACGTTCAGCGGCACCGTGAACGCGGCCCAGGCCTACATCGTGAACGACATTTACCTGAAGTACGTCAACCCGCAGGCCACCACGCGCAGCATCATCTCGATGAACTACGTGGTGGGCGTGGTGGTGGTGGCCGTGGGCGTGGCCCTGGGCTTTTTGGCCAAAGACGTGAACACGGTGCTGCAATTTATTGTGTCGGCGCTTTACGGCGGCTACATCGCCTCCAACGTGCTCAAGTGGCATTGGTGGCGCTTCAACGCGACGGGCTTTTTCGTGGGCATGCTCACGGGCATCGTGGCGGCGCTGGTGTTCGGGGCCCTGCTGCCGGCGGGCAACCTGTTGTACTGGTTCCCGCTGCTGTTCGCCATTTCGCTGACGGGCTCCATCGTGGGCACTTACCTCGCGCCGCCCACCGACGCGGCGGTGCTCCAATCGTTTTATAAAACGGTGCGGCCCTGGGGTTTCTGGGGGCCGGTGCTGGCGCAGGTGCGCGCCCAGGACCCTGCTTTCCAGCCCAACCGCAATTTCCGGCGCAACATGTTCAACATCGTGCTCGGCATCGTGGCGCAGCTCTGCCTCACCATCCTGCCCATGTACTTGCTGCTGAGCCAGCACGTGCCGCTGGCCATCACGGTCGCCATCCTGGTCGTCGTCGTGCTCATTCTGAAAAAAACCTGGTGGAGCCGCCTGAGCGACGACTAGGCTTGGACCGGAAAAACAGCCAATCCTTCCCCGCAACCCATTATTTATCTGCCCGCCGGGCCCTTTTCAATCCGCCTCATGGCTTCTGTTTTTCACCGCCGCCTGCACGCGCTGCAAACCAATTACGACCGGCTGCTTTCCCTTCCCAACCAAAAAGCAGACGCCGGCAACGGCGTTTTCGACCGCTACGCCCACCCGGTGCTCACCGCCGCCCACGCCCCCCTGGCCTGGAAATACGACCTGAACCCGGCCACCAACCCGTTCCTGATGGAGCGCATCGGCGTGAACGCGACGCTGAACGCGGGGGCCCTCAAGTGGCAGGGCAAGTACGTGCTGGTGGCGCGCGTGGAAGGCCACGACCGCAAGTCGTTCTTCGCCGTGGCCGAAAGCCCCAACGGCGTCGACAATTTCCGGTTTTGGGACCGCCCCATCACCATGCCCGAAACGGCCGAGCCCGACACCAACGTGTACGACATGCGCCTGGTGGCCCACGAAGACGGCTGGATTTACGGCCTGTTCTGCACCGAGCGCCGCGACCCCAGCGCCCCCGACGCCGACCAGTCGGCCGCGCTGGCCAAGTGCGGCATCGCCCGCACCAAGGATTTGGTGGCCTGGGAACGGCTCGCCGACCTCACCACCGGCTCGGCCCAGCAGCGCAACGTGGTGCTGCACCCCGAGTTCGTGGGCGGCAAATACGCCTTTTATACCCGCCCGCAGGACGGCTTCATCAACGCCGGCAAGGGCGGCGGCATCGGCTTTGGGCTGTCCGAATCCATCGAGCAGGCCGTGGTCAGCCACGAAGTCATCGTCGACCGAAAGCAGTACCACACCATCGCGGAGGTGAAAAACGGCCTGGGGCCGGGCCCGCTCAAAACCGAGCGGGGCTGGCTGCACCTGGCGCACGGCGTGCGCAACACCGCCGCTGGCCTGCGCTACGTGCTCTATTTGTTTCTGACGGATTTGCACGACCTCACCCAAATCACGCACAAACCGGGCGGCTATTTCCTAGCCCCGGAGGGCGAAGAGCGGGTGGGCGACGTGTCGAACGTGGCCTTCAGCAACGGCTGGATTGCCGACGACGACGGCCGCGTGTTCGTGTACTACGCCTCGTCCGACACGCGGATGCACGTGGCCACCACCACCGTTGAGCAGCTGCTCGACTACGTGGTGAACACGCCCGCCGACGGCCTGCGCTCGGCCACTTCCGTGCAAGCCATCGGTGCGCTGATTGACCGCAACGAAGCTT
>JANXOE010000155.1 GCA_025353745.1 Hymenobacter sp. | reverse complement strand
CGCGCCAAGTGCGCCCGCCTCCACGCCCAACAGCTCCTGAGCCTGGTCCTGGTCGACTATATCCAGCTCATGCGCGGCGACACGAAAGGCAACCGTGAGCAGGAGGTCGGCAGCATCAGCCGCAGCCTGAAAGAGTTGGCCAAAGAGTTAAATGCCCCCGTCATTGCCCTCTCCCAACTTTCCCGCGACGTGGAGAAGCGCCCGCTCCTCTCCGACCTGCGCGAGTCCGGCAGCCTGGAGCAGGACGCCGACTGCATCGTCTTCCTCTGGCGCGGCGAATACTACAACATCACCGAGTACGAGGATGGCACATCGACTGCTGACACGGTTTTGTTCGACATTGCCAAGCACCGCAACGGGGCCACCGATGAGGTGATTGCTGCCTGTTCCATGCGTCGCGGGGTATTCAGTGACTTAGTGGCTAATGACACTCGAAACAGCCGTCACGGATTGCCGCTCTCGCATTTTGGCAATGAACTACGTCGCTGACTTCCCCGTGTATTACCGTGGCGGAAATGGTTGAAATGGTTTCAGCATTTCTTTGGCCATCGCTTCCACTTCCGAATCGTATTCCCACGGCAGACTGTCTATAAAACAGGCATGAATGAGGTGGGGCTGGTCAACGAAGGTTAAAATCCCAAGCCCACTGCTTGCTCGTTGTTCATATTTTCTGAGCGTTACTTGAAGCACCAGCCGCTTCATGCGAACATCATAATTTGCTGAAAAATCGGAAACGCAGGTAAGACCACATTCTCCGCTGGTGCCGAAACTAAAGCTGTGAGGTTTGCCGTCCGATTTGGTACGCTTGCGAATGGATTCGAAGTTTTCAACGAAACTCTTCCTTGCTTCATCGCCCCAGGCCAGTAATGCTAAAACAGCCTCAGAGTGGCCACGATGAGGCATTGCATCCAATTCAAGGATTATTTGCCTAAAAAGGCGAGGCATTTTCTGCCGGGGGTGCGGAGCCCTCTTCTGCCGGATACCGAGTTTGTGCGCGTAGTAGGCATCAAACTGGTCAGTAAAAGACTGTACGTTGACAAAATCGGCATCATCAATTTCTTTGTCTTGCTCATAGTACAAGCCCTCGTTTAGGTACAATCCAAACCAATCTAGCTCATCGTGCGCATGAAACTTCTGAAATTCATTCAGCCGCAGCCTTCGTTTGAGGTAGTGGATGAGTTGAGTAGGAAACTCGTTTATTTCGCTGATAACACGCAAAATGTCGAGCGACACGACCCAAGGCAATTCACCAGCTGGTAGCAGGTCCGTTTTAGCAACTTCGTGCAGCGTGGCATTAAATACATCCAAGGATTCCAAAGTCACCACCACTGGAATGATTCTGGAAAACTCACGACCTGCTAGTTTAAGTTGAGTTTTGTCAGGCAAAGTGAATTCGCATTCCTCGCTATTGGTGATGTGATTTTTCGCTCGCATGGCCTGCGCATGCGCCTCACCAATCAACTTTTTCAACACGGTCTTAATGCTCTCCTTGCCACCCCGTTTAGCGGCAGGAATGTAGTTTCCAGCTTTGGCCTCGATGAGAAAAAGCGTAGTGTCGTAGATGATTAATCCATCTAATTCGGTGGTTACCTTCTTGCCCTTTTCGTCAGTAATGGTGTAGGCTAGGCTCTGATAAGCCACAGCCTGTTTAAGCGTGTTTTTGAAAAGTTCTATCGTTTCGCGCTCCAAATAATCGCCCCGGCTTTTCTGATAACTGACCCAGGCGTTTTTCTGCGTGGCACCAGCCTTGCTTACCGCTTGTATGGCATTTTCTAGTTGCGGCTGAATAGCCCATAAGAGCGCGCCCGGAGCCACATACAGCATATCCTTTCCGTGACGCAAAAACGGTCTGTTCTTCAACTCGTGGGTTGGGGAGAACATGTTGAATCCTCGGTGGCCAGTGCCCAAGTCGATTGCAAAATAATCGGTAGCTGCTGCGACCCGTTCAGCGGGCAAACCTGCGGCCTCGGCTAACTCATCGTTGGTAAAGACGAAAGTGGTGCCTATGTAAGACATAAGCCATGTCCTGCTCATCTGTTTGATGATGCCCACTGCCCGCGTTCTATCCATCCCAGCAAGTTGGCGTATGTGCGGTAAATCGTGCTTTCCGCCAGTTTTGCCCGCCCGGGCCTCGTCTGATAGTCGAGTAAGTTCTTTTCTACCATGTTCTTCATCCACCGCCCGCTTGTGGATGTGTTGTGTCCATACTATCCTGACGGCATCTTCTATCTTCAGCAGGTCTGCCACGCAGAAACCGACATGTTCAATTAGCCACTGCTCCAACGGTTTAAACAATCGTTCGAGGTGAAGGCGCTGGTGATGGGGGTATGTTGGATTGCGCACGAACATCTCGTGGCTGATGGTTTTGAAGCGAAAAAAGTCAAGATTTTTCTCGCTCTCGCGGTCATCAATTAGCGCGGCTTCGGAAGCGTGATGGACAGCTATACCGTACAGAATGCGCTTCGCACGAGCCGATGCCTCAAATACTGCATCCTCGTCCATCCCGCGCGGAAAGTCGTTTGCAGAGCTGTAAGGGTGCCCCGCATAGACCAAGGCAATGTATTCTACTACTGCTGATAATCCCTCATGCTCGGTTTCCTTATAGGTTTCCGGGTCGTTGGCCATTTCAACCATGATGAGGTTGCCCAACATGTCAAAGGAGTCGTGCTTTAGCAGCAGCGCTTCAAGACGTTCGTGCTGGTCGTTGAGCCACGCAAGCATTTCTGCACGCCAGCGTAGCATTATTTCCTTGTCAGCGGTTCCTTCAATGAGGTGCACGGTAAAGGGTAGCCCGGCCTCCAACTTTATCTCCGGCCGCTTGCCACGCGAGCCACTCCGCTGGTTGCTATTCGATTGTGTGTTCATGAAAGCAAACGTTATGAAACAACCTCATTGAATGGCATAACTAATGGTCCATTGTAAGTCTTGACGTGCCGATTTTCATATCGAAGGGCGCATGTCGCGGCACGTCGCCCCTGTCAGTCCGGCGCTTTGGGTCAAAATTCCGCAGGCAAGAGTATGCAGCTCTTAACGGGTCTTCCGGCATATGCTTCATACCGGTTCCAAGAGTGGCCACGAGTTGCGCCCACGAGCTCCAGGCGGCTTTTTCGCTTGGCTCGCCACTTGTAAAGTGTGCGGTGTTCCGGTTCAGAACAATTATGTAAGCGCCCTTAAAATTTTCATGCTCTGCACGGGTAACCTTGATTTGAAGTGCGCCAAAAACCTCTTTCGAATCCGACTCCTTAACCCACGAATAGACCTTTTCTACCCACCCATTAGCCTTGTCGTAATAATTCGTCATGACGCTTTCGCGGCGGCGCATGGAGTCGCCGTACCCATCCGGCCATTTCAACTGTATCAGCGCAACGGTGCCGGCAATTTTATCATAGAGTACTGCATCAATATCTGTCCTACCGAGCAGCGTAGTCAATCTAACTCCCCTATCAAGCTTGATAATATGCTCTTGAGGAAATAAATGGAACAGCTCGTCTCGAAACTGAACCTCTTTGCTGGCTTTACCCTCGTTACTGTTTGCCTTGTCGTAGTCCTTCCTGTAGCGGCGTTTCAACTCATGGTTGAGTAACTGGAAAGGATTATTTAAACACCCTGCAACCGACCGGAGCAGACACCCTTCAGACATGCGGATAAAAGGCGGTGGTGCCGCTGCAGTGAAGTCGGTATACTCTTCGTAGTTAGACCTGTCTAAAGTAAGACAGTCCAGAATCTGACGAGCTTGCTCCGCGGTGATGTCCAGATGATGGCACAACTCCTCAATAAAAGAAGAATCGGGCCGGAGGTAAGGAAGCAGGTTTTCCAGCAGGGTCTGTGGATGACTTTCAAGCACTGCCATTGCATAGTGACTGTGCATCAGCGCTACACCCATCAGATATTCTACCGCGTCAACGTAAACACGATAAGGCAAATTGCCGAACAAGTCTCCTGGTCCGAAATTGTCGTGTTCCTGCAATCGCAGAAGGTGATATTTTCCTAGTTGTTTGAAAAAGTCCCACACCTCCTCCGGGGCATTGTAGGCCATGAACTGCGGCTTTGGACTCGTAGCTGTCTGCCTCACTAAGGGCTGCACAGTCTCGAAAGGTTTGAGCTGGTGGGTTTTGCGTTCCTCGATAATTCCCCCTATGACATGTTCGGCCACCAGGTTTCGATATTCCATATCAAAACGCTCGATACCAAAGTATTCGTGGCCTGGCTCAAATCTGACGTGTCGGCAGTCAACTTCGGCAACCTTAACCATGCCATACCTCACATACTCCAGATACTGCTGACACACTCCAACCTTGCCCGAGAAAAGAAGAAGCTTTTTCGAATCGACTATATGCTCCTTGCTTGATGGAAAAAGCATGGGCCGCGGCTTCATGTCAAAAAGCTTATACGACTCCTTGAACAATGGCTGCCAACCGAATTTGTAAAGGCGCGACAGCGGAGGGTTGGTAATGTTGTCGTCGTGGTAGGGAATCGTAATCTGAACGTCTAACTCCCTAATTAACCCCAGCAAGGTTATATAAGGAGGATTCGACCTAATAAGCCTGTCCAAGTCTGCAATGCTTATCTTAATCTCCTCACGCAAAAAATCCAGGTTCCAAGGCTGCGTATGCATAATTGTACTTAACAGTCTTGGCTACACTGAACCACCAGCACCGCCCCACACAAAACCGCGTCCTCATCCTCCAAATCAAACGCTACCCCCGACACGGCGGCCACCGCAGCCATAGCTGCCGGGTTCGCCCCCTCCTCACTATCGAACACCGAGTAGGCCACATACTCCGACCCGCTGGCCAGCACGTCTACCAGCCCTGGCGCGCAGCCCAGTAGCCCCGGCACCTGGTCCGGCACCCGCGCAAATCCGGTTGCCGGGTCCGGCATAGTAAGCCCCTCGACGGATACCAGCTGTGGCGTCTGGTTAGGCAAGTAAAGCGTAGCAGTCATTTCAACAGGGGGTTTATTGCTCGTTTGCAAAGGTCGTTGTTTGGCTGACTAATACCGCCGTCAAAACCTGCTGCTCAACAAGGCTCTTGGCAAAGTTGCACCGCTCGCAAAGCATCTGGATGTTATTCTGTTTAATCGAATGCTGCCCGAATTCAGTCTCACCGAAGTTTTTTTAGCTCACTATAATATACAAAAAGGCGCGTGATTCACTACAGAGGCCATTTCCAGCTATTCACAAACATGCCCTACTAATCATGTTGGCCAAATAACTACTAACATTATTAGTATTATTGCAGTTACAAACGCCCATTCACTCCCACTGATAGCATTATGACTACCGTTGAAATTCTGCAGGTCATCCGTGAGCCCCTGTGGCTCATCCAATGCGAAACGCCCGTTCCGGCCGGTACCCCCAGCCTGGCCGACGGGTCGCCAATCAGCAAAATCGACCTGAATAATCTGCTGGTGCCCCATCCCGACTCCACTTATCTGGCCCGCGTCCAGGGCACCAGCATGGACGGAGCGCCCTCGCACATTGCCACCGGTGCCCTGATGGCCGTCGACTGCTCTCTCACTCCCGAATCGGGCGACATTGTGGTAGCGGCCGTCGACGGCGAATTTACCGTCAAGCGGCTCGTAAAGCGGACTGATGGGTACTGGCTCATTCCCGACAATCCCAACCACAGCCCCACCGACACCAGCCTGTTAGGCGACCGTTTCCAGGTATGGGGTGTCGTTACCTACGTCATCAACAAGATGCAACGGGGCAGGCACCGTTAGCCAGTTGCCGCGCATATATAGTGGAAGTGCGTGGTGAGTCTTAGTATTGGCTCGTTTCATTTCCAAAAGATGTTATCTTTAACAACTTTTAGAAATGAACTACCTCGCCGTCCGTTCCCGCTTCGCCGCCCAGGGCCTCGTTTCCAGCCACGAGTTGCGCCAAGTCTTCCCCGATTTCGACAAGCGCCGCCTAGTCGAGTGGCAGGCCCGCGGCTACCTGCAGCGCATCGTAAACCGCTGGTACCGCTTCACCGAAACGCCCGTTGATGAGGCCCTGCTGTGGTTCACTGCCAACCGCATCTACCAGCCCGCCTACTTGTCCTTAGAAACGGCTTTTTCCTACCACGGCCTCATTCCCGAAGGCGTGTACATGCTTACCTCCGTGAGCCCGCGCAAAACCCAGGAGTACCACACGCCCATCGGCACGTTTCGCTACCAGCACCTGCTGCCACGCCTGTACTTCGGCTACGAGGTGCTGCGCCCGGCCGCAGGCCGCCCTGTGCTCATGGCCGACCTCGAAAAGGCCCTGCTCGACTACTGCTACCTGCACCCCGAGCTACGCACCGCCGACGACTTCGCCGGCCTGCGCCTCAACACCGACGTGCTGCGCGACAAGCTCAACCCCGCCCGCCTCGCCGACTACCAAACCCTGTTTGCT
Source organism: Hymenobacter sp. (assembly GCA_025353745.1). Lineage (GTDB taxonomy): Bacteria > Bacteroidota > Bacteroidia > Cytophagales > Hymenobacteraceae > Hymenobacter. Next base: position 40,959 of record JANXOE010000155.1, on the reverse strand, counting down.
CACCAGCGCCTGAATCAGCGCGTCGAAGCACTGCTTTCCCTCCTCCCGGTCCATGCATAGCCTCGCCCAGATTCAGGCCCAGTACCCGGCCGCGCTCCGACCTTTCAGCCGCTTCATCCTGCGCGAATATCTCCAGCACAAGCTGCTCCAGCTTATCTACGATAGTCCCTTGGGCGAGAGGTTTTTCTTCCTCGGCGGTACCTGCCTACGCATCGTCCACGGCAACCAGCGCTTTTCCGAAGACCTCGATTTCGACAACACCGGCGTAACGGCCACCGAGTTCGGCGAGCTGGCCGCCATCGTCGTCCGCGGCATGGAGCTGGAAGGCTACGAGGTCGAAATGAAGACGGTGCTCAAGGATGCTTACCACTGCCACGTCCGATTTCCCGAGCTGCTGTTCAATGAGGGCCTGAGCGGCTACCGCGAGGAAAAGATTCTTATCCAGCTCGACACCGAGCCCCAGCACTTTGCCTTTGAGCCCGAGTTGCACCTGCTCAACCGCTTCGACGTCTTCACCCAAATCCAGACCACGCCCCCCGACCTGCTGCTGGCCCAGAAGTTCTACGCCATTCTCAACCGCGTCCGTAACAAGGGGCGCGACTTCTACGACGCCGTATTCCTGCTCGGCCGCCAGGTCACGCCCAACTACGCCTACCTCACCCAGAAGCGCGGCATCGAAACCCCCGCCGACCTCAAAGCCCAGCTGCTGGCCCACTGCCAGACCCTCGACATGCAGGCGATGGCCGACGACGTGCGCCCCTTCCTCTTCAATCCCCGCGAAGACCGTTTGGTCACCCTATTCCCCCAATACATTCAGCAGGTGCTAAGCTGAAGCCAACCACCCTCCGAAACCAAAACGAGCGGTCCAGATGGCCCGCTCGTTTCGTATCCAGCCTACACCTCAAAATGCGGCCGGTCCTTAAAATCCCCCGGGAAGTCCCCGCCCCACCGCACCCGCGCATCAGCCGCCTTCACCAGCCGCGCAAATTTGCTCAGCAGCAGCCCCGACCACGATACCGACCCATCGGCCAGCAGAAACGCCACATCCAGGGCCCGGCTCGGCAAAACGTTGTGCTTCGACTCCCCGCCCCGCTTGTATGTCACCACCGGCCCCGGCTTGCTGCGCCCCTGCCGATACAGCTCATCCTGCCGCTCCGGCGACCGGTACGACTCGGTGACAATGGGTAGGCCCGCCAGCCGTAGCACCGGGTCACCCATCCACCGGGCCAGCGCCTGCGCATAGGCCGCGGCCAAGGTCGGAACCGCCTGCCCCAACCGGGCCGCCTGGCTGCGCTTCTGCGTTTCATTCAACGCGGGCACCACCCGAGTCGCGCCGACCACTGCCTTACTCGGCAGCATCGGCGGCAGAAGTAGCGGTAGTATCAGCAGGCACAACTGGACCCGCTACCACGCCCACCACTGGAGATTTCACCACATTCTCGGGCTTCTGCAGGGCCTTGCGCACCGTCGCCCAAATCGTGACGATGGCCACCAGCGCCTGAATGATGAGGTGCCCGTAATTCTCAATTTGGCCGGGGTCGGGCGGGGTCAGCTCGTTGCTGGCTACCTGCCCCAAAAGAGCCGTTGTAAGGATGTGGGCGAGGTGCCCGGTTTTCGTGCTGCTAAACATGGCGTTGAGGTTTGGTTTGTTACAATTATTGAATTCAATACAAACTTACGTTACATTTTGCAACATAGTTGGCGCATTTATAACACGTCGGTCAATTGAATTATTTTGAGCAACCCCTGCGGGCCGGGCTATCCGCCACTCCGCTTCGCTTCGGCCCTGCGGGCAGCCTCCCGATGGTCGGCTTGGCTACTATCCCTGTTGCGGGCAGCACCGCTCAGATAAAACCCTTGTCGCGCTGAAACTCACCCCAGCGCCACCCGGACGCTCCGCCAACCCACCGCCAGCCGTGCCGCCCGCCCTTCGGGACGCTCCGCCCGTCCGGCCCCACCCGAGCCAGCCGCCACGGTGCCGGCCGTCGCTTTCATTCCCTGCACTCCCGCCGCGACGCTGCGCTACGTCCATTCGTCGCTTCGTTCCTGCGCTCCTCATTCCCTACGCTTGCTGCGCTCTGGTCGCTTCGGTCATTGCAGCGCCGTCCCGCCCCTCTCCCCACCGCACCGATTCTATAGCCACCACCGAACCCACGGAAGCATACCAACGCCAGCCCACCGCACCGCCACCGGGCCGCGCCAGGCCAGAAAAGGCCTCACGCCACCCGTCAGCACCCCCTGATTCGGTTGCAGGCCACAGGCCGAAAAAGGCCTGCCACCTGCGGGTAAAATCTGCGTTCAGGCCACGCAGGCAGAAGCAAGGCCCGCTTCGCGGAGGGTTTCATTGGGGAGAGCCCCAAGCCCCCGTCATCATGCCCAAGCTGGAAAAAGCCCGGTCATCTTCCTCGGGTTCCGCAGCCCCAAGAGGCCGCTACACCCTCATAAGGCCGGCTCCGCCGAGGGTCCATTGGGGGCTCGCCGCCCCCAAACCCCAGCCAAAAGGCATTTAGGTGTTGTGTGGTCGACCGCGTCCGGTAGCGCAGGCACCGTAAATTGCACTTTTCCGAACTTGTCAGGCAACAAAAAAAGTCCTGTCTTGCCCATCTTTTGGTTGCGTATTGTTTGATTTGCAAACATTTTGTTTGTATCTTTGGGTAGCAAGTCGGGAAAGACCCGGCTGCCCGCCCTACCCGGAGGCCTACGGCGCGGGGCACCCACGGCTAACATCTACAGCCATGCAACCCAACCAACTTTTGCAGCTCGCCGCTGCCGCCTGGAAAGGCCCCGCCCTGTGCTCGTTTTCGGGCATATACATTTCGCAGTCCGCCGCCACATATAGCAAGGGCGGCACCTCGTGGTACGTCATGCTCAGCTTGGAGGCACGGCCGGAGTGCCAGCCATCTGGCGGCTTCGCCGGCTCTTCGCCCTGCCCGTTTGAGGCGCTTCGCAAGGCCTTTCGTGCCATGCGTGCCGCGCACCCCGGTTTTTCCTTCGCCGCCGTGTGGCAGGTTATCAAGGCCGAGGATGAGTTTGCCGGGGTGCCCGCTCATGCCTAGCGTCGCCACTGTCCCAGCCGCGCCCGTCGTGGGCGCGGCTGCCAGCAAGCTGGCCGCCCTGCACGCCACCCTTGCCCGGCTGGAGACCATGTTTCCACCCCGCCCCCAGCCAGCACCCCAGCCAGCCCCGCCCCCCATCGACCCCGCCGCAGTAGCCGCCCGCCACGCGCTGGCCCGCGCCCACTCGGCCTACTTCGATGCCCGCGCCGCCAAGTATGTGCTGCGCGATGACTACCGCCCCCAGGCAGGCCGCTTCGCGCAGCTGCGCGCCGCCATCATCCGCTGCCGTGAGGCCCAGGCCAATTACAAGGCTGCCGCCGCCGCTTTCCACGCCAGCCCCGCCGGGGCCGCCTTGCAGGCCGCCCGCGCCCGCTACCCCATTTTCTAGCCACTAGGTCCGCGTCGGCATCGGCGCGGGCCACTAAGCCCCTTTCTCATGGAGTACGAACCCACCGAGGCGGAGCTGTGCGCACTCCGCAGCGAAGAAATGGCCGCTGATGAAGCCCAGGCCGCATTCTACGAGGAGCAGGAAGAATGGGAGCGCCAAGCCTGGTACCACCACGAGCAGGAGCAGCAAGGGTGGGAAGATGGCGAATACGAGCAGATGATTTTCGAGGTCGAGGGCTACTAGCCGGCCTCCCTTTTTCACCCGGCCTGCCCCAGCGCGGCCACTACTCCCGCTTTTATGATAGCCCGTCTTGCCCTCAGTTTCTTCCAGGTTGCCGCGGCCTGCTTTCCGCTGCCCGGCTGCCCGGTGCGCGGCTATGCCTTCGCCAAAGGCACGCGCTTCAATATCACCATCGGCACCCCGCCTGATGCGGCCTGCCCCGGCCATTATCACGGCACCGGGGCCACCTGCTACGAGGCGCTGGCCGCCGCCGTGCAGCTGTACCACGCCAGCGCCCACGCCTACCCGGCCACGCAGGCCGCCGGCACTCATTAACCTACCGGGGCCGCCCGGTGCGGGCGGCACCCTAACCAGCCCCACCATGCCAGTCAAAACCACCACCGCCTATCAGCCTCATCTACTCGACCCGCACAGCGCCAGCCCGCAGCCCGTCAGCCCCGCCAATGGCCGCAGCTTCAAGCTGGCCGAGTTGTACCGGCTGCTCGATTGCCGGCTAGTTGATGTCATCCGCCTCACGCCCGAGCTCATTCTCATCATCGACGACGAGGGCAAGTTCCGCAGTCCCTGCTATGTCAACTTGGTGGCTACCTACCTCTGGTACCACCACCAGCCCGAAGCGCGGGGCCAGGATTCCATTGTGGGCCGCGCCATCCTCTGCCGCGACAAGCAATTCCGGTAACACCCAGGGGCCGGCGGCCACCGCCGGCCCCGCATTCCGCCCCTGCCATGAAAGCTCCCATTTTTCGCGCCTACGTCCGCCGCATCGCCCTTGGTATCAACTGGCAGGCCACAGTAAGGCAGCCCGCCGACCTGAGCTGCTACGGTCGGCCCAGCACCTTGCCCGTCGTGGCCAGCACCCGCGCCGAAGCAATAGCAGAAGCCGCCAGCTTCGCCCATATGTACCAGAACGAGCCCGAGGACAGATACTAATAACGGCACCGGGGGCTGGCCGCCAGCGGCCCCCACTTTTTCACTCCAACCATTTTCACCTCTTACCAATGTCCACCAAAGTAAAAGCCCAGCGCAGCGCCGACACCGAAGCCCCGGCCGCCCCCACCACTACGGCCGTGGCCGAAAAGCCCGCCCGCGCCTACCTCATCGAGAAGCTGGACGAGGCCACCGGCGAGGTTGCCAAAGTGTCCCGCTTCCGCTACCTGCCCGGCCACCCGCGCCAGGTGCGCTTCGATGCCAAGGCCGGCCAGTTCAACATCGGCGGCACCGTGCCGCTGGGCAATTCGCTCAGCTTCATTCCGCTGGCCTGGCGCATTTTTCAGGATGATATTCTGAACATGGGCCGCAAGCTGTGGGCCGAGCTGTTCTATGCCGACGAGAAAGGCGCCATCTGCGCCGTGCTCTTCCACGGCTACAGTGTCGAAAACCTGTACCGCCTCATCGAGCCGCTTTTCTACGACGACCTGACCCTTGCCGATGTAACGGTAAAAGTGCAGGCCGAGAAGAAGGAGACGACCAAGGACGGCAAGAAAGCCGTGTACTACATCGCCCAGTTCAGCTACGAAGCCGCCGACGCGGCCGAAGTAGCAGCCCGCCGCGACTACGCCCGCGACCTTCCCATCTGGCGGGCCGAAACCTACACCGGCGCGGCTGATATGCGAATCCAGCACGGCTACACCGTGCCCGCCGAAGGCGACGACCCACACAGCATCGAAACGGACGCCCCGGCAGCTCTGCATGCCGCCTGATTGCCACGCCCGCCGGCCGCCTGTCCCGTCCAGGGGTGGGCGGCCCCAGCGGGCCACCTCTTCCCAATATTCACCCGCCAGCCATCAACCTCATGTTTCACAATCTGCAAGCTTACCCCGGCCTCACCCAGGAGCAGCACCGCGCCCTGCCCCAGGTTTCCAATACCGACCTCTCCGAATTGAAAGCCCAGGTACTCGGCCAGCTGCGCAAACCCAACCCGCAGGCCCTGGCCTTTGGCTCTCACTTCCACAGCGCCACCTTGGAGCCGGCCACCTACGCCCGCACCGCCGAGAAATGCCCCTGGGAGCAGTTGGAACAGCTGGCCCGCCAGGTACGCCGCCACCGCTACTGCCGCGACCTGCTATACCGGGGCACTCCCGAGCTGACACACACGGCCACTCACACCGCCACCAGCATAGCCGTTAAAATCCGCCCCGACTTACTCGTAACCAGCCGAGCCGGCCGCCGCACCACGCTCATCGACTTCAAAACCACCAGCTGTCAGGACCTGCCGCACTTCCTGGCCAGCGCCGAGCAGTACGACTACGACCGCCAAGCCGCCCTGTACCTCGATGCGCTGACCGCCGACCGTTTCCTGATTATCGGCGTGCAGAAAAAGGCCCCGCACGAGGTCTGGGTGTTCGACGCCACCGCCGCGCCCGGCTTCATTGCGCAGGGCCGGAAGAAGTACACGGCGCTGCTGCGCCACTGTGCTTCCCATCAGGCGGCCACCCCGGCAGTACCCGGCCCAAAGCGTCACTGCGACATCTACCGTGCCCGCGACGGCCAGTATTATGCCCGTCTCGAAACGGCCCCTTATAGCGAAAGCTTCGAACACCTCGGACCTTTCCCGGCTGCCCCCGCCGCCCTCAGCTGGCTGCAGGAGCACCGCGCCATTGGCCCGGACTTTTTCCTAGATGAGTCAGGCCGTCGCTCCGTACCGCTGACCATGCAGCTGCGCTAGTTTAATAAAAAAGGGTGGTCAGAAGACCACCCTTTTTTATGTGTTGTACCCCTGGCTATCAGTTAGCATCAATTATAGCAATAGCGGCAACTGGTTCTGGTCGCCTCCCGGTCTCATCTAAGTAGAACTCGTCCTGGATTTCATGCTCTCTCTGCAAGTAGCGTAACGCGTTGGCTGCCGTGCCAAAGGGACCGTAGACCTCGAATTTCTCGCTGTGTGCAGCAGTTTCGAGGCGGCAATAATGCTGTCCGTCCCGGGCTTTAAAAATATCACAGTGACGGTTGTAGAGCATTGCACAAAGATACAAATGTCCCTGCACGTAGTCTGCTGATTGATACAACTGCAGCTGCTGTCACCGATGAATGGGACCTATTAGATAGAGCTTAGCCATGCAGAGTCAATACATATTAATCATTGCTGCTGAGCTTCAAACATACATTGTCATCTCTGGACGTTGATAACCGCTTATAAACGGGGTAGAATCAATATTTTCAACCCATATTTGATGCCTACTTTGATATACCGACACTTCGGCTTGCGATGCGCATTATTCCATCTTCGGTGCCTACCAGCATCCAGAGCAATGCCGAGCGTCGACTGTTCCGCTCTTTCCAAAATATAGAGTTCGACGGCATTTGCTTTCACTCACTCAGATTATCTGAGCATCAGTACAAAGCCGAGGGCGAGTTAGACTTTGTTATTCTTTCAACAGATGGGCTCTACGCTTTAGAAGTAAAAGGTGGAGTAGTACGACGTACTGCCGAGGGAGTCTGGACATTTACCGACCGCTACGAGGCTGTTCACAAGAAAAGCGAAGGACCTTTCGACCAGGCCCGTTCTGGTGTTCATTCGTTGGTAAAGCAGATTCAAGCACGCTTTGCAAACGATAAGCTAACTAAATTCACTGTCGGCCACGGCGTAGCATTTCCTGATTGCACTTTTGAAGTCGTCACACCGGAATGGCCTTCAGATATAGTTTTCGATGCTCGTTCATATGAGAACGATGCCTCTTTATTGCGGTTCCTGAAGAAGCTTACGGCTTACTGGCAATCTAAGCGCCAGTACACTCAGCAATTGGAACCACGCGAGGTTGAGCGCATTGCTCAATACCTAAGGCCAAAATTTGATATTGCCCCTACACTTGCTAATCGCGCTGACGAGCTTGACCGTGAAGTCGCAGCTCTTACCGAGGAGCAGTATGAGCGGCTGGATGCGATAGAGCGAAACCCACGCATTTTGTGCGCAGGCGGCGCTGGTACCGGCAAGACGTTCCTTGCTCTCGAAATAGCCCGACGACACGTAGAGCATAACGAAACCGTGCTATTCGTATGCAAGAGCCTGGTTCTTGTAGAATTTCTGCGCAGCAGGGCTACTATTGGTATTACCATAGCCGCTGCTGACCACCTGCACCAGGTGGCGCCCCACGATGTCCTTATTGTAGATGAAGGGCAGGATATTCTGAATATATCAAATCTGGCTAAGCTGGACAACTGCGTAAAAGGTGGCCTCGAAAAAGGCCGCTGGCGGATTTTTTACGATATAAATAACCAAAGCGGGGTTTACGGGGACTATGAGCAAGAAGCCCTAGAGCTGTTGGGCTCCTATAACATCGTTTGGCTTGAACTGCACCGCAACTGCCGCAATACGCTTAACATCGTCAACCAGACCCGCCTTCTTACAGCTGCTGACCTGGGCAAACCTGCAGCCGGCGACGGTCCTAAGGTCAACTACTTATACGTTGAGCACAAAGCGGCAGGGCTCGCCCAGTTAGAAAAATCAATCTATCGGCTGCTTGAAGACGATGTATCAGTTGGAGACATAACCATTCTGTCGCCACGACCTCTTCGCGACTCAATAGCGTCAGGGCTCACTCGCAAGCTTGCAAACCAACTACTGACACTGGCCCCGACGAACGTAGGCCGTTTTCCGGACGGTCACCTCACCTTCGCTACTGTTGCCGACTTCAAAGGCCTGGAGAATAAGTTTATTTTCCTGGTTGACTTTGAGGCCTGTCACTTTCAAAAGGAAGATGTAAGCACCATCTATGTGGCAATGACACGCGCACGAGTAGGTTTGACAATCATCCTTCATCAAGATTTACAATCAACTGTTAATCAGTCCATGCTTAATAATTTTTCATTGATTTAAACGCTACTGCTTACATGAAGGGACAGCTACCACCCTATTTACCTGATGAGACCACACTCACAGATGAAACTGTAATTGAAGGCCGCCAACTACTAGTAGAATACCTGCGTCGTGAGCTGGTAGGTCCGGTAGGAGGAGAAAAAGAGGAGCTCGACGGAGAGCCGCCCCACAAACGGTACACCATGGGTGTACTGTTTCCACAGGATGCTTCCTCGGCTAGTCAAGATGAAGAGGAAGAAGAATCCGAAGACAATTCCTCCGACCTGCTTACCGATGACCCGGTCACTTTAGCCGGTCAATACATGCCCAGTTCTATGGGTGTGTCATTCTTTTTTGTGGGCGAGCCTAAGGTTGACGTACACCTATATGCGGCCCGCTATATCAAAGAGAAGGGTTCACGCGCTGGCGCTTGGCAACGCACGCCGCTAGCCACAGAGAAGGACCCCGAGGTAGTAAGACTACAATGTGATTCTCAGAAAGGAGGAAGAACCACGCACAAAGTGCTGGCAAATTCCGCTGAGTTATGTGCTCACTGGCGTGCCTTGAGCACCGGCTTCCTCGTAACCATTACACTGGTCAACACCGCCAGCAGCGCTAAAGCTGAGGTAAGAGGAGAGGACTGTTTGTGTCAAGCAGGTTTCACATGCAGCCTGCCATTTGCCGAGATTCAAGAGTACCCGTCGGTAAATCTGCTCACGACAGAAGATGAGGAGCAGGAGCTGCAGCTCTTATATCGCCGCAACAAGGTTTACGCTATCGGACATGGCTGCTCAGCTGAGTGGGAAATCAAGTCCTCTGCGCCACAGTATATCAAAACCCAGGTTATGCCTACCGCAGATGTGGCGGCAATGACCCACGACTTAAAGGAGAATCCGGACATTCTCACAGTCGCCCGCTTAGCGGACACAACTATTCCTCAAAGTGTCATCATAGGGGAGCTAGAGGCATTTACAGAACTCTACGCCGGTTGGATAGATGAGCTTGATTCTAACCACAAAGACATAACTGAACGACTGGCACCGGCAAAAGGCCGAATAGTATCCAGGCTGGCCGCAGCTTTAGGCCGAATGCGCTCAGGGGTACAATACCTGGCTACTGATGCTACCGCTTGGCAGGCATTTCGGCTCGCGAATCTGGCAATGTTGATGCAAATGCGTCACGGCGGCAAAGACCTGGCCGGCACCCGCTACGAACGCAACAAGGCTAACACTTCCGCACAAGACTACTACACCCTCTCGTACAAGTGGCGTCCTTTTCAGCTGGCCTTCCAGTTGCTTACTGTTGAGTCCATTGGCAATGAGGCCAGCAGCAGCAGAGATACTGTCGATTTGATTTGGTTTCCCACCGGCGGAGGAAAAACCGAAGCATACTTAGCAGTTGCTGCGTTCGAGATTTTCCGTCGGCGCATTATCCACAAAGACAAGGGGGCTGGTACTGCAGTCATCACGCGTTACACCCTTCGTCTGCTCACTTCTCAACAGTTCCAGCGTGCAGCAAGGTTGATGTGTGCATGCGAACTATTAAGGCGGCAAGCCCCGGAAACACTAGGCACGATACCAATAACCATTGGCTTCTGGGCCGGTAGAGCAGCTTCTCCGAACAAATACCAGCAGGCATGTGAAAAAATGACTGACCTCCTGGAAGAGGATTTTCCAGCCAATAAAAATCCGTTTCAAATTGAGTCTTGTCCTTGGTGTGGCACAGAGCTGCTTCCCGGCCGGCGGGTAGAAGATTCTGGAGACTACGGTTTTAAATGCGACAACACTTCATTTAAGGCATTTTGCCCAACAGATTCCTGCGCATTCCACGATAGCATTCCGGCATCAGTTGTCGACGAAGACCTATACGATAATCCTCCTTCGTTCCTCATCGGTACAGTCGACAAGTTTGCTCAACTGGCTTGGGTGGCAGGTGGAGGGGCATTCTTTGGTGGGAGTCAATACCTTCCCCCCACGCTGGTCATACAGGACGAATTACACTTGCTTTCAGGGCCATTGGGCACTACAGTCGGCCTTTATGAGAGTGCGATTGAAGCGTTGATGAGCTTTCACGGGGCTAAACCGAAAATCATTGCTTCTACAGCTACCATCCGTAGCGCCGGAGAACAAGTGAAAGGCCTTTTTGGGCGAAACGTAGCGCTGTTTCCACCTTCAGGACTAACAGCAGATGATTCATTTTTTGCAAAAACAGACACCTCTACCAAGGGCCGTTTGTATGTCGGCATCATGTCTGCCAACCACCGGTCTGCTACATCGTCGGTGCGCACCGCCGCAGCTCTGCAGCAGGCTATCGAGGAAGAGGATTTGACAGATGCCGAGAAGGACGCCTACTGGACTCTCGTTATTTATCATTTGAGTTTGCGCGAGCTTGGGAAGACGGTTTCTTTCGCTCGAGACGACATCCCGGCCAGAATTAAAATCATATCATCGACCGCAGGGAAGGCAAGGGACATTCTGGACGACCAAGTCCTGGAACTAACGAGCAACCTGAACGCGGGCGAAATTCCGGCCAGCTTAGCTCGCATGGATAATCGCTATGATGCTGATGGCGCAGTCTCCATACTGGCCTGCACCAATATGTTTTCCGTCGGGGTCGATGTACCGCGGCTTGGGCTAATGATGATGAGCGGCCAGCCCAAAACCACATCCGAGTACATCCAGGCCAGCAGCCGCGTGGGCCGTGGCAAAATTCCCGGCCTTGTAGTGACCCACTACGCCGCATCCAAGCCGCGTGACCGTTCCCACTACGAAGCATTTTTGCCTTATCATGCTTCAATCTACCGGTTTGTAGAGCCAACAAGTGTCACCCCATTCTCATTGCCCGCACGCAACCGGGCACTCCATGCAGCGCTGGTTATTCTCATCAGGCATGGTGTAGGATTAAGCGGTAACGATGCTGCAAAGAGGTTTGACAAGCACAATCCTGAAGTGGTACGAGCAGTATCAATACTGGCAGCCCAGGCAGCAATTAAGGACCCGGAGGAAGCAAGTGGCACTGTAAAACACCTGCAAAGGCTGGTAGATGAATGGCACGACCTTGCTCAAAGAGCGGCTATAGAGCACTACCCGCTGGTTTACAAAGGTGAGCGGCCGACCATTATGCTTCTCAAAGATTTTGGAGAGCCGGGAGAAGGCTGGCCCACCCTTAATTCGATGCGAAACGTGGATGCTGAATGCGGCATTTCAGTGATAGGTCAAAGCAGGTATTAACAGTATTCCATATGTCAGACATCAACCGTTCTATTCGGCTTTCCCAGGCAGTCTCAACCTTTGGAGTAGGCGCTATCTATGATATCCTGGGTGAATCCCTGGTATTATGCGATACGACCTACTGGACCAGGGAGGAATATAAAGGCCGAGGCAGGTCCATAAAAGCTCAAAGACTGGTCGCCGACCTGCGGGCCTCCGGGATAATGATTAGAAAGCTGTACGAGCCCCGGAAGCAAACCAGCAGTTACAGGCCCGCCAATGTCAGCCAATTGCTGAACACTTTGCCTTACATGCGTTTTCCGCAGTGGCTTTTCTGCTCCAAATGTAGGCGCATGAAGAAGTGGAAGTTTGAGGACGAACGCGCGGGCTCCGGTGGCTCGCCGGCGTGCAGCTTTTGTAAAGGCAAAAGCAAACTCACACCCATGCGTTTCATCAGTATATGTGACCACGGCCATATGTCAGATGTACCGTGGTCCAGATGGGCTCACTCCAAAACCACTAAGGATGAGCAGAAGACCTGCCGTTCAGAGGACCTGAAGTTTATAACAAGCCCTGGTAATACAAGTGGTCTGGAGTCAGTTGCTATTAAATGCAGCCAATGCGGTGCATTCCGTCATTTAGGCGGCATAACGGCACCCAAAGCCCTGTCTCTAATCGGAGTCAAGTGTAGTGGCAAACAACCATGGCAAAGGGGGGATGATGCGCAGGAGTGCCTGCGCGACTTGCATGTTGTTCAGCGTGGCGCTGGCAATGTGTACTACCCGATTATCCGTTCTGCCATAACGATTCCACCGGAATCTTATCATCAGCAAAAAAACGAAGACCTCCCGGCGCGTATTCGTGAAAATGACGTATTCAAAATTCTTGTCGGCCAAGCAGGTAACACAGATTTTGAGAATATAGTGATACCCAGAATTTGTGAAATGCTGAACTGCACGCCGAAGGATGTGCTGAAAGAGCTTTACCCTGACCGGTTTGAAGAAAGCGCAGCAGGTCCACACGACACGATTGAGTATGAGGAATGGTGTGCGCTTACCGAACCAAACCCGGAACAGCACGACCTTGACACTTTCGTCACCAAGCACATAAGCTTACCGAAAGGTGGTAGTGGCTCCGGACTTGCTGAATTAATCGGCAAAGTTGTGTCCGTCGTAAAGCTCAGGGAAGTACGAGCTCTAACTGAATTCTATAGGTATCAGCCGGGCGGAAAAGCGGAGGGTTCTGAAAGCAAATCAATTCCGCCGGATGTCGGCAAAAAGGATGATTGGCTGCCGGCTACGGAGGTCTTCGGCGAGGGCGTCTTCATCACGCTTAATGAAGAAGAGCTGCAAGCGTGGGAAGGCAAAAAGGTCATTGCTGACCGTATCGGAACATTAGAAGCGCGCAAGGTGAATAGTGCATACGCACCGCTTCTGCCCAATGCGAGCCCGCGCTACGTTTTGCTCCATACACTGGCTCACATTCTCATAAGAAGGTTGGCTTTCGAATGCGGTTACGCTTCAGCGTCCTTGCGTGAGCGGATTTATTGCAAGACGCCGATGGAAGGCAGCCCTCGTGCCGGTATTCTCATTTATACCGCTGCCGGCGACGCGGAGGGCACCCTTGGTGGCCTATCTCGCCAGGCGGAGGCAAACCGTCTCACCAGCACAATGCTAACTGCCCTGCAGGATGCGGCGTGGTGTTCTACCGACCCCATTTGCATGGAGAGCAAGGGGCAAGGCCTCGATGGCTTGAACTTGGCCTCATGTCATGCCTGCTCACTGGTCGCTGAAACCAGCTGCGAATCGTTCAACCTTCTCCTCGACCGTGCCCTGGTTGTTGGTGACGGTAATATTCCGGGCTTTTTTGAGACAGTATTGACCACTGCCCTCAACGCTTCAACTCTTCACGCCAGGATGCAATGAGACTTCCTAACTTTCGTGACCTGTCCATTGAGCAGGATAAAATATACAATCTGCCATTGACCACGAACTATCTGGTCACAGGCCCTCCCGGAACCGGCAAAACGGTAATAGCCCTATATCGAGCGTCTATGTACGCTAAGCTTAAGAAGAAGCCGATTTTATTGGCTCTATCGAAGCTACTCACCAGCTACACGAACGGTGCCGCCAGAGAACTGAGCATCGCCGGAAGCATATTGACCTATCATAGTTGGGTGTTTACAACCTACCGAGACAAGTTCAAAGTCAATCCACCTGAGATAGACCGTTTCATGTATGATTGGAGCCAAATGACGCCCAAGCTGATTATGGCGTCCACAGCCGACAATGCCAAACCTTGCCTTCTAATTGACGAGGGGCAGGACCTGCCACCCGACTTCTACACTGCAGTCTCATTCATGGCCGACCAGTTAACGGTTTTTGCTGATGAGAACCAGCGCATTACCTCAACTCAATCGACCTTCGCAGATATAAGAAGCCGGGGCAACATAAAGAACGAGCACAAGCTGACTCGTAACTACCGTAATTCTAAAGAAATTGCTGAAGTAGCAGCATACTTCTATGCGGGATTACCTACCGGCAAACCAGACTTGCCTGACAGGAGGGGGAATCTTCCCGTTATAAAGCAGACGCCTAACTTGGATGCGGCAATCGAATTCATAACCACCTTCGAGAAGAATAATGCCCATTTGCAGATTGGTATTTTCTCAAAAGGGCACGCTCTACAGGGTCTGATACAAAAGAAGCTCGCAGCAGTCAGCACCAAGAACCCCGTCCAAGCCTACCAATCTGGTAAAGACGATATGCCGAACTTTGATAGTCCAGGTATAAAGCTTGTGCAATTTCAAAGCGCTAAAGGGCTGGAATTTGACGCTGTATTCATCCCTGAAATCAACCAATTGCAGCTTGACCTAGAATCTCTCGATACCAAAATGATGTTCTATGTGCTTCTATCAAGAGCCCGCGAACACTTGTTTATAACGTATTCGGGAAGTGACAAACCTAAGCTTCTTAACTTATTCCCTGAGGAACTTGTAGAATGGAGAAAATAATGGAAAACTCTCTTTTTGCTCAGAATGAAGTTTTGAGGTGGCCCTCTGCGAAGTCCCTTTTCTTCGTCACCAATCATTATAATTTGCGGGAAGTGCTGACAAGTCGCTTTATAGGAAGTGTCTTGTCTTACGACAACAAGTACTATCCGGACTTCCTGGAGCTATGCTCCGGCCGCATTCCGCTTTTCACATCACCGCTTTATCAAGATGTTGTTGATTTTGTGAGCCAACACGACCCGGAAACCAGTTATCCGGTTGTTGTAGAGCTCAATCCAAGACAAATCTATCTTGCACACACCCCCGTTTTTCATTATACCCTCAGTGAAAATGAAACCGCTCACGAATCGGCTCAAGGAGGATGCTATGCGTGGGCCGGAGTAATCCCTTTCTCTTCTGTTGTCGCGATTCATTTTCTGAGCGACCAGAGCAAAAGTGAATTTTCCTTGCGCTCGTTTAGTGAGCTTCCCAATGCTGACCATTTATACCGGGTATCACCGCAACTCGTAGCTACTGGCCATAGCGAGCCTAATCTTAAAGATTGGCTTGCTGCACAAACACCTGTTGATGTTCCGAGTGCAGCTGACTTTGTACGGATGGACCGTGTATCCGGAGCAGTGGTTATATGCGCCTCACGAACCCGAGACCTCCGCGAGAGAAAGTATATTGAACAGCTGGCGACGATACCACAACAAAAATCACCCTCACCGTCTACCAGAACCCCTTACTGGTTTCAGCAAGGCTTTTATCCGAAGGGCTTTAGCCGCAACGGCGGCAGCCCTGATACCAACAGCATTCTATTCTCTGCCGTTGTAAGTGTATTACATAGGTTTGACTGGCAAGCCTCGCGCCGTACCCTGGATATCCTTAGTCTGATTGAACAAGAATTGGATGGATGGGGCATTAAATCCGAAGAGAGAGCCCTATTAGCTGAAATATTTGACCGGGCTCGTAGATACATACGAAGCGAAAAGGCATTCGAGCCATTCAAGCCGAGTACCGGTTACGATGTTGCGAAGGCACTTCTATTGTTTCTGCTTCGCCCTGACCCTCACCAACTGCTTGCATGGCCTCAAGAAGAGACAGGTGCTGATAACGGTGTTATGCTCACTGCCGCATCCTTCGTAGGCCTTTTGGTTGGGCGAAAAAGCCTTAGTCTTGAGTTTCGGCCAGAGGCGTTGGATATGCAAGCCGCAGAAACAGTGGTTCAAGTGCTGTCAACTCTATCTGCTTACAATACTTCAAGCATTAGTGCGGTGGCTACCGAGTCACCAGTTGACGGAGCAGTTCAACACGACAGCCAGCCAGCTACCCCCGAACCGGAAGTAGTTACTGAGGAAGTAAAAATGGCCTCCGATATCAACCAAGAGCCTGAGCCCGCTATTGCACCAGAACCTACAACGCTTAAATCCAAGCTCCCGTCTTCTATCAAG
Source organism: Hymenobacter sp. (assembly GCA_025353745.1). Classification (GTDB taxonomy): domain Bacteria; phylum Bacteroidota; class Bacteroidia; order Cytophagales; family Hymenobacteraceae; genus Hymenobacter. The sequence continues at coordinate 24,831 of JANXOE010000155.1, read as the reverse complement.
CAGCGGTTGCTGGAAGCCGACTATACTCAGGACGACAAATTAAAGGCCTTCGCACTGGCACTATGCAACGAAATGGGGTGGAGAGGCTGTGTAACTTCCCTACTTGTATGCCCGGGAGATGACGACGTAATAATGAGCCAAGTCAAGCTCAAGAACAGGAAGGTAATGGCTTTCAGAATTAACGGGTTTGCTGAGGTAATATATGAGCTTAACGCGCCGCGTTTTATAGAGCTGCTCATTGAACTCAAACCCACCGACAAACGATTAATCAAACTCGAAAAGGAGCGGCCGTTGTAGGCATCAGCACTAGTGTAGTACAAGTACCAGGAGCACCTTTCGCCCTTAAAAAGCGTTTGGTGAGTATGGCTGATATGCACTCCCCTGCTACCCGTAGCTACAATATGTCCCGAATTAAGGGCAAGGATACCAAGCCTGAGATGCTTGTCCGCCGGTACCTGCATGCACACGGATTACGCTACCGTCTGCACGACAAAAACCTGCCCGGCAAACCGGACCTGGTGTTACCGAAGTATAAAACAGTCGTTTTCGTTAACGGCTGTTTTTGGCATGGCCATAAGGACTGCCGCTTCGCAGCGTTGCCGGCAACCAGAACCGAATTTTGGGAAAACAAGATTGGCCGTAACGTTGCCAACGATGAACGCAAGCAAGCTGCATTAACCGAATCAGGATGGCGGGTACTGAACGTTTGGACGTGCGAGTTCAAGCATGGCAGAGAGCCTGAAACTCTACAAAGCCTTTTTAAGAAGATAACTACAGATTCCGTTATGCCGGGTCAGTAGTTTCGGGTGTATCTGCGCTGGTTGTCGGGGTTGGTGCCTCGCTTTTCAGGTAATCCACATCTTGCACCCCAATGCCGGCAGCACGTCGCGCCTTATCTCTGTGCACAGTGCCGCTCTCCAGCACTTGACGAGTGGTTGCAACCTCCGTTTCTTTACGCCCAAAATCACTGCTGCTTATATCAGCCTCTAGAACAGCACGATAGTGCCCATAATAGGTTCTTGCGCGCTTCACAAGCTCTCCCCATTGGATAAGCTCAAAGTCCTCGCGCTGTTCGTAGTTCTTTCTCAGTACCTCCCGAATATTCAGAGCTCCGCTGTACACTAAAACGGTTTTTTCAACCCCTGTTTGTTCAGCAGCAGACAGCATTTCGGTGTACTTGTCAAGTCGTTGAAGCTCGTCAAACTCAACAGCATGGCCCGGGCGTTTAATCTCTACTAGGATGCGCCTATTACCATTGTCCATTGCGAGAAAATCGAAGCGCTGCTTTAAATCATCCGGACTGAACTTATCGGCTAAGTCCTTCTGTGCTTGCTCCATTACCCACTTGGAAATGCGCTTTTCTTCCACAAACACCTGCCATTCAGGATTTAATAGCCAAGGATAACCAGCCAGCAAATCGTGCATGTTATCCAAGCTTCTAACCGATGCTGTCTCTGGTACTCGGTTAAGTACCATCTGTTCGAATTTATCAATGATTTTGAGACGGCCTTCTACAATTTCCAGGATAGTCCGACTTTCCAGCACCTTCCATTCGTGCAAATGCGTCAGCAGCTGCTCAATCTTCTCAGGCTCATCACCTATCTCCTCAATAGCTGAAACAACATCGTAGAACTGACGGAACTCAAAGGCCTTGACCAAACTATCAGCTAGTTCGACAATCCGCTCTTTGTTTTCAGCATCTGCTATTCCCTTTCCTAAGCGGACAAGAATGTCTGTGATTTGCTTTTTAGAGCCAAAGTCCAACCTGTCAATCCGATTTCTGACAACATCTTGCTGTACGACCCAATCCTTGACTTCCTCGCCCACTTTGGTGGCGCAGAAAGAAATGGCTTCCCGAGCAAACTTCTCCCCCCACTTCTTTAAAGCACTAGTTTTGGGGCTTTCCCAATCAATCTCTTGTCGGTCGGTAGAGACAATGTCTGATTCATCGTCATCTTCAGCGTCCAAAAAGTCAGCCTCAATTTCACCGATTAGGTAACGCGTACCGTGCTGACCTGATGCAGTGGCTTCGACATCAAAGTAAAAAGGAGGAGCCTGGACGGTTTTACCACTGGCGTAGATAGTCAGCCCTCGAACGTCTTTTTCTTTAATCGGCTTTGTAGTGCAACCATAACGGTAGCGAACCACATTTCCATCCTCAAGTGTGAATTCTTCGTAGTCGCCGGGCTCTTTCCGGTACTCCAAGTCAACATCTTTTAGCTCCTCATCATTGATTTTAACAGTCATTTCGCCGCGTACGTGCCGGCTGAAACGACGTGCTAAAGAGTCGCGCAGCGCATGGATGTCTACTGCGGAATGATGTTTTAGGCCACGCAGCGTAATACGGGTTCCGGTGTCTGAAGCCTCAGCCTCAGTAGTAGCTGACACCCGGCCTGCTACATTTTTGCGGCCTGAAACGTCATCCTTTTCCTTAAGGTCTCTTATGTTCAACGTGAAAGTCGTTTTCTTTCCCGACTTCCAAGTTTCGACTATAATTCGTTCAGCCAGTCCGAACCCCGCTAGTTTACCAATGCCTTTGCGTCCCATCACGGCCCGCACGCATACTTGTTTTTCGTCAGGGTCCTTGTCCATGCGCCGATTGCGGCCGATAACAAGGTAGTTGCCCTGAATTTGTTCCGGCGTCATTCCCTGGCCATCATCCTCTATCACGACAATGCTTGACGCCTTATCGTACCCCTCCGCATCCAGCGTAATTTTTACGTTTTTGGCGCAAGCATCCCAACTATTAGCAACCAGTTCAGCTATCGCAGTAGGGCGTTGTTTGTACATCTGAACGCCCATATGCTCCAGAGTACGCCCAAGCACTTGAATGCCAAATTTTACGGCTCCGTCAGCTGCTACCTCCACCGAAGGAACAGTATGTTTAACCTCGTCTGCCTTTGGCTGAACGGGGGTTTCTCCTGCTGCCTCCATGGTAGTGTCTAAAGTAGGTTGTGCTGTTGCAAAGCAGCGCCTATTTGCACAGCCTGCGCTTCAATAAAAACAGGGGGCAAAGCATTGCCAATCATCAATGCCACACCCGCTTTGCCCCGGTCAAAGCAGAAGGAATAGTCAGGTGGAAAAGATTGAAGTAAAGCAGCCTCACGCAAAGTAATGGCTCTATGCTCAGTCGGATGGATAAAACGTCCTTTAGAAGGGTTATTGCAACCACTGGTCATAGTAGGCGATACGTCATCCCACTTCATCCGGCCGTACACATCACGGAACATCTTGCGTTCTATTCCATCCTTCACATGACAAGCGCACTGTTGGTCTAAGGGTAAATCAGTTCGACTACCACCATCCTCGGGCACCGCCCTGATTCGTGCCAACATGGCTTCAGTTCGAAAATCGGGCATATCATGCAGTTTGTCACCTGATTGGCCGGCTATTCCCAGCCCTTCAAATGTATTCCTCACAGTGCGGCGTACATTCAGCGGTTTTGCAAAACTTACCGGGCCGGCCTGAGTAGTCATCAAAATCATGCGTTTACGCCGCTGAGGCACACCATAATCTGCAACATTCAGCACCTTTACGACAGCTGCCTTATCATTATGATATCCGAGTGCGCCTAGCTCCTCAAGTACTTTATCCAGTCTGGCATCTTTAAACAAACCAGGGACATTTTCCATCATCACTGCTTTTGGTCGCAGTTCCCGTACAAGCCGCATAAATTGGAAAACCAAGTCATTTTTAAGTTGCTGCTCCTCATCTGCCGCCTTCGAACCGTTAAGAGTGCTAAGTCGTGAGAAGCCCTGGCACGGAGGGCATCCGGCCAGCAAATCCAATTCACCGGGCACAATATTTAAGTCCTCACAAATCCTTGCTCCGGTGACATTGGTAATGTCCTCATCCCACACCTTCACGAGAGGGTGGTTCTGAACATATGTTTTCACCGCCACCTTTTCATTGTCAACCGCGCCGACAACTTCATAACCTGCGTTTACCAGCCCTACCGTTAGGCCGCCACAGCCACAGAACAAATCAATAGCTTTCATATATATCAAATTCTTAGAGTACGCAACTTTCGCCCGTACTGGCGGCAATTTAGGCACAATGTAGGTGACTGTCTTTTCTGAAGCCACTAAAACAGTTGGCTTCTTAGAAAAATATAACGCCAGATAGTGTGCACCATCTAGGACAGGCCTATCATCCTTACATAACTCAAGCCCTTCAGTCCTCCACGCTAAGATTATTAGCCATATAGCTGATACACTGATTATTCATTTACAGTTACCGGCATTACAACCACTTTACTCTATGCCATGCTAAAAACGCGGGGTCAGGTAAAAACCGTTTGCGGGCTGGCAGCCGCAGTTCCTGTCCGTGAAATCGCCCCAGGAGCGCACCTGCCGCGTCAGCATCGGCCCGCTCCGCTTTTCGCACAGTTGATGACACTTCTATTACATAGTCTTCAGGCCTGATAGTGAACAAGCCCAGTTCAAATGCCCGGTCATGCAGGGCATTCAAGGCAAGCCCGTTACGAGGATTAAGCCGATTTGCTACATCCTCAGCCCATGGTTTGATATGACCAGCGACCAGTAATTCAGGCTGACGTAAACCTGTTATACAGCATGTATTATCGTATGCTGCCAAAACAGTCCTCCGAAAGAACTGCTGATTGACCCGCACTTTAACCAATTGGTCTTTCACTCGGCCTACCGGTATGGGAGGTATCGGTTCGTATTCGGCAGCTACTTCTTCCAGTGTAATATGTTCTTTATCTGCCAGTAGCCGTTCACTCTCAAATGCCATTCCCGACCAATCAGCGTAAAATTCATTCCAGACTTGCTGGTCAAGCTGACTAGCATTGCTCATACCGGCTTGCTTCAGACTTGTGTCGAGGCTGGCGAAGTTTGCTAGCTTCAATGCTACCGAGCCGGGTGTTCGATTGAGTAAGCCTGCTAACTTTATGACGGATGGATTACGGCCATCCATTTGCCCAAAGGTCAGTTTGCAATACAAGTTGATTACCAGCAACAGTTCGTCGCGGTTCCAAAGACGTTGACCGGCTTTCATCAGAAAGTGGAAAGGGTATGTATGGAGAAGAAAGCGCAAAGTACCCACCTTTCTCCGTCTGTATGACCTTGCCACTAATTGATTTCCCTTGAGCGGATTAAGGAGGAGCACAACATAAGCAAGATATGATGTCAGCTGCACCAGAATACTATTGAGCTAAGTATTGTATTAGTATTGAAACAAAAAGGCCAGCCCTATCAGAGCCGGCCTTTTTGTTTCAGTTGTGGTGATGATTACACTTCAACCACATCTGCCGGTACCTCCGACACCTTACGAGTTACCTTCTTACCTGGCTTCACTTCGCCCTTCATAGCTCCCGCAGCAATGATAGGGACCAACTCTCCAAACAGTAGGTTAGCCGGCAGCTCCTGCCCGCCGTTACCGTCCGGTACTTGGTTGAAGATAATCAGCTCCTCGCCGGGCGTGCTTTGGGCCAGGTGGTCCACCAGCACCTGCTGCCCGCTATTGGCGTGCAGCGCTTGCGTGAGCAGCGTGTAGGTACTCACGTCCACGTTGTAGAGTTGGTTCAATTCGTTCATCTGCATGGCCGCGTCCTCAGCCGCCCCAATGGCATCGGCCAGGAGTTGAGTGTAGCGCCGGGCCTTCTGGTCGGCTTTGGCGCGTAGCTTGATAGCGCGTTTCATGCGCCGCTTGAATTGGGTTTGATAGGCCGTAAGTGCCATAATGAGTAAGATTTTGAGGGTGAAAGGAAAACGGCCGGCCACATTCGGCCGGCCGCTTGGTGCCGAAAGCTTTGTGGCTTAGGCCACGTACTCAATGGCCAGCGGGTTCGTGCTGTTGTTATTGAGGGCGTAGAACTTGCCGTTAACCTGCTGGTAGAAGTTGATGCCCACCACAGCCACCACTAGGTTGGCAGCAGCCGGAGCAGCCGGGAAGGAGGCCACCACCGCCTGGTTGGCCAGGGCCGCGCTGTTGATGGGCAGGATGCCCAGCGGAGCGGCTACCACGGCGTTGGTGAAGGTCAGCGTCTCCATGTCCAAGTCCGAAGCGGCAAATACCACCTCGAAGTGCGTTGCGCCCTGCGGAGCCGCAATGTCCGAGGCCGGATTCAGCGCCGGAATGCTCATGGTTACATCCGCACCCGCACCCGTCACCTCGTAAGGGAAGTACATGGTCTGACCGATACCGGCCCCTGCGTTGAAGTTGAAGCCGAGCAACGGAGCCGAGTTGCCCGAGTCGAACACGCGCTGGCCCCGGTCGTTCGTGTCGTCGAGCCCGATGACCTCGCGCATCACCTTCGTGAGGCGGGCCGCCAGCTGGCTGTCACTGGCCGAAGCAATGGCTACGCGCAGCGAGTCGCGGAGCAGTTTGCTATACTTGGCGGCCAGGCCAAATTCGGCCGCGTTTTCACGGGTACGTGCCCGGCTAGGAGCGTTGGCGAAGGCCGCCTTGTCGCCTTGCGGCTTTTGGGAGATGTTCCCGTTTTTGCTGAACACCAGGCCCCCTACGGTGCCCTGGATGCCAATAATGCCCGTTTGACGTGCCATAGTGGTAAGCTGTTAAAAGTTGAAGAAGTCGTTGATTTGGCTGCTTGCGCTTATGCGACTTTGCTACCAGGTGCAGCCCACCCCGTAACGCCGCTTGTTTTTGTAGTTGAATTGCCGCCACTGGCGCGGCGTGAGCACGCCCACCGCCCCGCACTTCCAGAGCCCGCGCCGGGCGGCCACCGCAGAGGCCTGCTGCGCGGCCCGGCCTGCTACCCGGTGCTTCGGGTCCCAGGCCCATGCCCAGCCGCGCACCACCAGCAGCGAATCCAACGCCAGGGCCGGGCCGCCGGCTACCGGCAGCCTCACCGTGGCCAGCGTCCGCCCGTACAGGTCCACGCCGCGCCGCCCGAGCAGTACCGTCCGCTCAGGCCTGAGCAGTTGCGTTACCGAGTCACCCGCCTGATGCCCGAACGGCTGGTCCGTCTCCGGCGCATCCACGCCGAGCAGCCGTACCCGGTAAACCACGCCCCCGGTCAGCACGTCGTAGGTATCGGCGTCCACGACCCGTACCACCCGCCCGGATTCCTGGCTGGGCACAACGGTGGACGGCCGGGTTCCGGTCAACGCCAGCGCCGCTCCTTCACCTAATCCGAAACCAGCAGCAACCAACAGCAACCACCCGCTGAAATACAATGCTTTATCTTTCATGACACGAACCTACGGACAGCCTTTAGGCGTTGTATATTCGTTCGTCCAAGTAGTCCCAATTCGCCCCCACATGCCCCAGGTTTGCCTTTACCCCAAAGACGTTGCCCAGCTCACCGGCACCGGCTACGACGCCGGCAAGCGCCTGTTGCAGCGCATCCGCACCCAGTTGCGCAAGCCCGCCCGGGCCTACGTCTCGGTAGCCGAATTCTGCGAGTACACACGCCTCCCCGAGGCCGAAGTAGCTGCCGCCCTGAACCGGGGCTGAAGGCAGGACGGAGGCAGTCTGCAGGCACCTTGCGCCCGCGTCGTACATTCGCCGGAAGCTTGTCAGGCTTACGAACGGCTCACAGTTCAGCCAACCACTGACCATGTAGACTAAGCTCAAACCAAACAGACCCGGTAATACTTCAGCTATACCCTGTGTGCAATGGCCTCTACTCCAGAATTTGTCGAATTTGTCGTTGAGCAGATTAACAGCTCCGGCCATGTTACCGCCAAGAAGATGTTTGGGGAGTATACACTGTACTGGGACGGTAAGCCCTTTGCCCTTGTTTGTGACAACAAGCTGTACATTAAGCCTACTGTAGCGGGACGGGCTTTTTTATCAGAAGTGACTGAGGCCGCGCCTTACCCAGGCGCAAAGCCCAGCTTCCTGATTGAAGAGCAGTTGGAGGACCGGGAGTGGCTGACAAATCTAGCCCGCCTGACGGTGGCAGAATTGCCCGAGCCCAAACCCAAAACTAAAAAGCAGCACGGCGCATAGTAGCTACGCAGGCAGTACCTCCTACCGCGCCGGCTCTCCGTTGTACCACTCGCCTAATATCTTCTCCCAAGCTTTCAATACCTCGGGGGCCAGCAACCTGGCTTTATCCTTGGCATAACGGTCCGTCACGTCTTCCTCGGCGTGCCCGAGCACGAGCCTGGCCAGCCCCTTGTTTCCGTTGCTGACCTGTTTTAGCAGCGTGCCAGCGGTGCGTCGCGCCGTATGGGTGCCAATCACCTGATAAATCGGCCGCCAGTTGTGTACCACCTTGCCGCCCGTAATCAGCCGGTCGTCCCATTCCCGCGTGAGGCCGGCGGCTTGCGCTACTTCCTTAATCACGTCGCCGCGGTGCTGCCAGGTGCGTGCCGGAAAATGCCACTTCCACCGCTCACCAATCCTGACCGCAATGGGCGGCAGCGGAACGGCCGCGTCATTGCCCGTTTTTCCCTGCGCATGGAGCAGCGCCGGCACTTGGCTACCATCTTCCAGCGTGAGCGTGATACGCTCGCGTACGTCGAATTTTTCCAGGTCCTCGTAGCGCCGCCCGCTGAACAGCTGGAACAGCCATCGGTCCCGCTCCTCGGCCAGGACCTCGGAAGTCGGCCGCCACCGGATTAGCTTGCGCACTTCCTCTATTTCCAGGTCCAGCTGCGGCGCGTTCTTCGCCGAGTATTGCAGCCATGCCATGTCATGGGGCAGCCCCAGCTGCTCCAGGCACTTGCGCATACCGCCAAAATGCACCTTGATGGTCGCGTCGGACTTCTGCAGGTCCAGCAGGTGCTGCTGATACTCCTTGGCTACTTTCTGCGTCACATGGTCGGGCCGCAGGTCGGGCTGCCAGCTTTCCATCATCGTAGCCAGCTGGTCATACTTACGGAGCGAGTCCTTAGCCAGGTTGCGGTTTTCGGCCTTCCACTCTTCCAGCACCTGCCGGAAGGTGCGGCTTGCCGCTGCCTGCGCTGCTACCGGCACCGGTATGGGCATAGCTGCCCCAGGGTACAGCATCGCCACGAGCGCGGCCTTGCTCACCTGCGCATAAGGGGCCGCATCAAAAAGCCGGTTGAATGTGTCGATAACATTCTTCTCCAAGGCTCCCAATCGGGCGTTGATGTTCGTAACCGTGTCCGGGTGCGTGGGCACGCCTGCTTCCTCTTCCTTCGGCGTCAGGCGTCGCCCGCCCAGCGCGCGCTGGCCTTTGGCATCCCACATTACTTCCATCTCCTCGCCCTTGCCCGGTCGCGCCAATAGAACCCGCTCCCCGGTGTCCGTCTGAAGCTCCTGACCGTGCCAGCGGGTCGTTAGCCGCACCGGGCACCGTCCCTCTTTATCGGCCTCTGCGACCCGTGGGTAGAACCGAACACTGATTTTCCGCTTGAACAGCTTGGGCGTTTCCATATTGCTTCGTCCCGGTTTTCGTCCTGCTTTTCGTCCCGGTTTATATCCAAAGATAATCGGAGACAGCCGGAGCACCAAACCAAAAAGCGCCTGAACTGGCTGGAAACGAAGAATGCCCGCCGGTAAGGGCGGGCATTCTCGGTATTGGCGCTCCCTCCTGGGCTCGAACCAGGGACCCTCTGATTAACAGTCAGATGCTCTAACCGGCTGAGCTAAGGAAGCATTTTGTTCCGAAACCGGCGTTTTCGGACTGCAAACTTACGGCGCGGCATCGGTTAGCGCAAGATGGAAGCAAAAAAAAGCAAGAAAACTGCGCACGGCAATCAATTCACCACGGTTAACTGCGTGCCTTGCAGGCTGGTGCGATACGAGAGCAAGGGCCGCACCGCCGGGCCGCCGATGACCTGGCCGGCGAAATTGAAGCGCGAGTCGCAGCACGAGTCGCGCAGAAACAGGCGCGACGAGCGGTCGAGGGCCACCAGTGAACAGGCGTCGTAGGGGTGGTAGGGGCAATTGCGCTCGAAGGCCAGGTAGGTGCTGGCGTTTTGGCGCACAATGAGCACGCCTTTTACGCCGCCCGTGCCGGCGGGGCCCTGCACCGGCAGGGCCACCACGCCGTTGTCGAAGCGCAGGGCCCGGTACTGCTGGTTGGTGAGGTCGAGGGCCAGGTTCACCGGGGCGTAGGGGATGAGCGGCTCGCCGTTGTTCGACGAGCTGTTGCAGGCCGCCAGGGCGAGCGCAAACAGGGCCGGCGCGGCCCGCGGTGCAAGGAAGTGGCGCATGGCGAAAAGGCTTTGCGGCCGTAACGACGGCCCCCGCGGGCTTAGTGCGCGCCGCTATTTTTTGAACAGCGAATTGACGTAGGTGTGCTTGTCGAACAGCTGCAAATCGGTCATCTTCTCCCCCACCCCGATGTAGCGCACCGGGATGCTGAACTGGTCGGAGATGCCGATCACCACGCCGCCCTTGGCCGTGCCGTCGAGCTTGGTGATGGCCAGGGCCGTCACTTCCGTGGCGCGGGTGAACTCCTTGGCCTGCAAAAATGCGTTCTGGCCCGTGCTGCCGTCGAGCACCAGCAGCACCTCGTGCGGCGCGTCGGGCAGCACCTTCTGCATTACGCGCTTGATTTTGCTCAGCTCGTTCATCAGGTTCACCTTGTTGTGCAGGCGGCCGGCGGTGTCGATGATGACCACGTCGGCCCCCATTTCCACGCCCTTGCGCACGGCGTCGTAGGCCACCGAGGCGGGGTCGGTGTTCATGCCGTGGCTCACCACGGGCACGCCCACGCGCTGTCCCCAGATGATGAGCTGGTCGACGGCCGCCGCCCGGAACGTGTCGGCGGCCCCCAGCACCACTTTTTTGCCGGCGCTGTGGAAGCGGTGGGCCAGCTTGCCGATGGTCGTGGTTTTGCCCACGCCGTTCACGCCCACCACCATGATCACGAACGGCCCCGCGCCCTGGGCGGCGTCGCCGCGCTCCAGCACGGCCGTCGAGCCGGTGTTGTTGTCTTCGAGCAGGCCGGCGATTTCCTCACGCAGGATGCGGTCCAGCTCGTTGGTGCTCACGTACTTGTCGCGGGCCACGCGCCGCTCGATGCGCTCGATCACCTTCACCGTCGTGTCGATGCCCACGTCGGCGTGCACCAGCAGGGCCTCCAGGTCGTCGAGCACGGCCTCGTCGACGCTGCTTTTGCCCACCACGGCCTTGCTGAGCTGGTCGAAAAAGCTGGCCTTGGTTTTTTCCAGGCCCGCGTCGAGCGAAGCCTGCTGCTCCTTGCTGTCCTTGTCTTTCTTAAAAAAATCGAAGAGGCCCATGCGGTGCGGCGGTGCGCCCGGCCGGGGCCGGGCAGCGTAGAATGGTGGGGATGAGGGCCCCGGGCGGGGCCCGGCGGCGCGAAACCGGCCGCTAATACACGAAAAAAGTCCCACAAAGGCGGGACTTTTTTATTGTTCAAGTGCCAGCGGCTTACTTGACGCCCGTGGTCAGGAACTCCTGCACTTTTTCGAGCAGCACCATTTCCTCGCGGAAGGTGTAGGCCCCGGTTTTTTCCGATTTCACGGCCCGAATGACTTTTGCCCAGTTCTTGGCGTTCTCCGTGGTTTTCAGAGTTGCTACTACTTTCTTAGCCATAACGCAGGTTATTTAATTTCTTTGTGAACAGTCATTTTGCGCATGATGGGGTTGAATTTCTTCAACTCGATGCGCTCGGGGGTGTTCTTGCGGTTCTTGGTGGTGATGTAGCGCGAGGTGCCCGGCAGCCCCGAATTTTTATGCTCGGTGCATTCCATGATAACCTGCACCCGGTTTCCTTTCTTGGCCATCTCGACGGGGTTGTTTTTGGTTTTAGGACTGCAAAGGTACGGCGTTTTTGGGAAACCGCAAAAGGTCAGGCACCTATTGCCTTTTTAACAACTGTTGGGTTCGGGGCCCGCCCCACCGGCGCCGGGCCCCGAACCCAACAAAGCCAGCGCCGATGCCCGGCCCACGGGCTGGCGCATCGGCGCTGGCTTCGCGCTTGGTGGCCGGTGGGGGCCGTCGATTAGCGGAAATTTTATCCAACGACCGCCCGGCACCGCCCGCTGCGAATCAATTAATAGACGATGAAGCCCTGCTCCTTGGCCTTCTTCAGCACGGCCATGATGCCGTTTTTGTTGATGGTGCGGATGGTGGAGGTGGCCACTTTCAGCGTCACCCAGGCGTCTTGCTCGGGGATGTAAAAGCGCTTTTTCTGCAGGTTCGGGTAGAACTTGCGCTTGGTTTTGTTGTTGGCGTGCGACACGTTGTTGCCAACGCGGGTGCGCTTGCCGGTCAAATCACAAACTCGGGCCATGATATCGGGGGATTAAAAATTACAAAGCAGGGAAACGGGCCGCAAATATCGGTAAAAGTCTGCCAATTACCAACTACCCCCGTTCATTTCGTGGCCGGGGCGGGCGCAGGGGGCCGAAAATTCCAGGGGCAGTGGCGGCAGCCGTTGCGGCAGCACTGGCCCCGGCGCCGGTGGTATTGGGCCGTGAAGACGAGGTAACCCTCGGGGGTGTGGTAAAAATCGCCGGGCAGCAGGGGCGGCGGTTCGGGCAAGTCGGGCATACGAAAACCAAAGGTACCGCCGCGGCCGTAAGCTGTTCAGGCTTGCTTTGTTAAGATGGGGCCTTGTCGTTGCGTCGGTTATGGTGAAAATATTGTTTTCTGCCCTGGCCGCCGCCCTGCTCGGCGCTCCGGCGCACGCGCAGCCCGCCGGCCCGCGGGTGCTCACCACCGCCGACGCGGCCCCGGCCGGCCTGCGCCCCGCCCTGGCCGCCGCCGACGCGGCCCTGGCCGGCCCCGTGCGGGAAGCCCGCCGCACGCTGGCCCAGGCCAAAAAGCGCTACCTGGCCGGCCTCACCGAGGGCGGCCAGCTGATGCTCACGGTGCGGGTGCAGGCCGCCGATACCAGCTTTCGGCAGGTGGCGGCGCGGGTGCTGGGCTGGCACGGCAGCACGGTGCAGGTGCTGCTGCCCGGCGCCGCGGACAGCCAGGCGGCCGGCTCGGCCGAGCCGGTGCCCGTGAGCCTGCCCGAAGCGGCCGTGCTGGACTGGACCATCCGCCGCGCCAACGGCCGCGAAGAGGGCAACTTCGTGGGCCGCTACCTCGACACGGCCCGCCAGCTCGAAGACTTGCCGCTGCGGTAGGCCGGGGCCGGCTCCTTACCTTTCCGTTCCCAAACCCCCACCCCCGCGCTATGTCCACCGCTGCCCCTACTTCTCCCGCCCTCGCTTCCCGCGCCGAGCACCTCATGGCCCTCGAAGACCGCTACGGGGCCCACAACTACCACCCGCTGCCCGTGGTGCTGGCGCGCGGCGCCGGGCCGCACCTTTGGGACGTGGACGGCAAGCAGTACTTCGACTTCCTCTCCGCCTACTCGGCCGTGAACCAGGGCCACTGCCACCCGCGCATCATCGGGGCCCTCACCGAGCAGGCCCAGCAACTGACGCTCACCTCGCGGGCGTTCTTCAACGACCAGCTGGGGGCCGCTGAGCAGCAGCTCTGCGAACTGTTCGGCTACGACAAGGCGTTGCTGATGAACTCCGGGGCCGAAGCCGTGGAAACGGCCCTCAAGCTGGCCCGCAAGTGGGGCTACCAGGAGAAAGGCATCGCCCCGAACCAGGCGCGCATCGTGGTGGCCGAGCACAACTTCCACGGGCGCACCACGGGCATCATCTCTTTCAGCACCGATGGCGAGAGCACGGGCGGCTTCGGGCCCTTCGCGCCGGGCTACCAGGTGGTGCCCTACAACGACATCGAGGCCCTGGCCGCGGCCCTGCACGACCCGCACGTGTGCGGCTTTCTGATCGAGCCCATCCAGGGCGAGGCGGGCGTGGTGCTGCCCGCCGTGGGCTACCTGGCCCAGGCGGCGGCCCTGTGCCGGCAGCACAACGTGCTGCTCATCACCGATGAAATCCAGACCGGTCTGGGCCGCACCGGCAAGCTGCTCGCCTCCGACCACGAAGCGGTGCGCGGCGACGTCCTCATCCTCGGCAAGGCCCTGAGCGGGGGCGTGCTGCCGGTGTCGGCGGTGCTGGCCGACGACCGCGTGATGCTCACCATCCAGCCCGGCCAGCACGGCTCCACGTTTGGGGGCAACCCGCTGGCCTGCGCCGTGATGCGGGCGGCCCTGGACGTGCTGATCGACGAAAAGCTGGCCGACAACGCCGCCCGCCTGGGCGAGATTTTCCGCGAGCGGATGCGCCAGCTGCAAGCCCAGCGGCCCGACGTGGTGGAGCTGGTGCGGGGCCGGGGCCTGCTCAACGCGGTGGTCATCCGGCCCGCCGCCGACGGCCGCACCGCCTGGGACCTGTGCGTGGCGATGATGGAGCGCGGCCTGCTGGCCAAGCCCACCCACGGCGACATCATCCGCTTCGCGCCGCCGCTGGTCATCACCGAAGAGCAGCTCCACGCGGCCTGCGACGTGATTGCGGCCGTGATCCTAGCGTTTTAAGTTGTTGTGCACGGCGTTGGCGGCGGAAAAAGGGGGTTCACCGGGCAGTCCTTTTACTCCGCGCAACTCTTTTCTCTTCCACTAACGCCGTGCAAAACGCCGCCAACCTCTCTTACTGGGAGCACCAAGCCTTCTTCGGGCCGGCGGATGCGGTGATTGTCGGCGCGGGGCTGGTGGGCCTCACGGCGGCGCTGTACCTGCGGCAGCGCCGGCCGGCGTGGCGCGTGGTGGTGCTGGAGCGCGGCGCGCTGCCCAGCGGCGCGTCCACCAAAAACGCGGGCTTTGCCTGTTTCGGATCCATTTCGGAATTGCTGGAGCAGGAAAAGCGCGGCGACCTGCAAGCCACCGTGGCCGCCCGCTGGGAAGGCCTCGCCCGGCTGCGCGCCCTGCTCGGCGACGGGGCCCTCGCCTACGAGCCGGTGGGCGGCTACGAGCTGTTCCGCCGCAACGAAGGAGCGCTGGCGGCGGAATGCCGCGCGAAAATCGACTACTTCAACCGGCTGCTGGCCCCGGTGGTGGGCCACGCCCGCACCTTCCGCGACGCGAGCGACGAGGCCGGGCGCTTCGGCTTCCGGGGCGTGGGCGCGCTGCTCAAGAACGAGTGCGAGGGCAGCCTCGACCCCGGCCGCCTGGTGCGGGCGCTGCTCGCCCGCGCCTGGGCCGCCGACGTGCCCGTGCTCACCGGCTGCGCCGTGACGGCCCTGGAAACCACCGCCGGCGGCGCGCGGGTGCGCCTGGCCAACGGCGCCGCCATCGAAGCGGGCCGGGTGCTGGCGGCCACCAACGCCTTCGCCGCCGAACTACTTCCCGGCCTGGCCGTGGTGCCCGGCCGCGGCCAGGTGCTCGTGACCGAGCCGCGGCCCGACGTGGCCCTGCGCGGCACCTTTCACTACGACCGCGGCTACGCGTATTTTCGCCAGCTGCCCGACCACCGCCTGCTGCTGGGCGGGGGCCGCAACCTGGATTTTGCGGCCGAAGAAACCACCGCCCCTGGCCTCACCGGGCGGGTGCAAACCTACCTGGAGGGCCTGCTGCGCGAGGTAATCGTGCCCGGCCCCCTGCCGCGCATCGACTACCGCTGGAGCGGGGTGATGGGCTTCGGGCCGGCGCTAGCGCCCCTCATCGACTGGGTGCGGCCCGGGGTGCTGGCCGCCGTGCGCTGCAACGGCATGGGCGTGGCCCTGAGCGCCGGCACCGGCTGGCAAGCCGCCGAGCAGCTGAGCGGCGCGTAGCGAAAAACCGCCGCCGTGCGTACACCCGGTTCGCACCCCTGTTCCGAACTTCTATTCTTTCCCCTTATGCACACACAATTGCGCCGGCGCGGCCAACCTCGGTGGCGGCTGGCATTGTTGGCCCTCTGCCTCGGCGGACTGGAAACCAGCTGCCAAAGCGCACGGATCGGCTACTCGTTCCAGCCCTTGCTCACCGCCCCGGGGGCCCCGGCGGCAGCGGCCACCAGCCGGCCCCCGCAGCAGCCCATCACAGCTTTGGAGCCGGCCCCAGCCGTTGCGGAAACCCACCCGGCCCAACGGCCGGTGCGGGCGGCGCGGCCGTGGCTGGGGGCCCTCCGGCGGCCGGCGGCCGGGCCGGGCCGGGTGGCCCGCGTGCCCGTGCGGCAACCGTTGCAGTTCCGCAGGGCCCCCAGGGCCACGGCTGAAGCAGGGCTGGGCACGTCGGTGTTCGGCGTGCTGGGGCTGCTGGCCGTGCCGGTGGGCTTGGTTGGGCTGGCGCTGGGCGGCGGGCTGGTGTGGGGCCTCATCGCCGGGGCCGGGGCCCTCGCCGTGCTGGTGGCGTGGCTCGACCCGTTCGGGCGGTAGGCGGGGCGGCCCGAGCTTCGCGGCGGCCGGGCACGCGGTTGCGCTGTTTTTGCTTTGACTGTACAGTTATTTTTAGGTCTGTGGTTGAGTAACTTGTGAAAATTATTTCAAAACGCTCTACTTGAACGCCAAATGAGCAGGTGCCCCGGAATAGATTTCCTAACCAGCTTCAAAGCCTTGGGCATCTCTCATTGCCGCAACCGCTGGTTTTTCGGTTTTTTGCTGTTGCTTGGGGCCGGTGAGAGCGGGTGCCGCAGCCAGAAGGCGGCGTTTCGATTCGAGCCAACGGGGCTGCCGGGCCCCGCTACGAAACGGCCCAACCCGTTTGCGCTGAGCAAAATACACCTTGAAACCCAAGGGGCCAGCAAAGTTTCCCGTCCGGCCTATTCCACTCGTCATTTTACGGAGTCGATTGCCCGCCCGCAGGTGCGGTGGCGCACGGTTGCGCCGGCCGCGCAACGGCGGCCGACTCGTATCGGGTGGTTTGCGCCGCGCCGGCCCAACGATTCGACCAAGGTGAAAGCACGGCGTTTTGCCGCTTTTAAGTCAAAGCCATCCGATCTTAAAAACGGCGGCTTTATCTCTCTGGGGCTAGGAGCATTAGCGCTTGTATGTTCCTATTTGGCAGCCAATTCAGGCCAGGCAGCGACTTTAGCCGATGCCCTTGGGAACGCACTTCTTGCCAACATTCTCTTCGCGGCCGGTGTTGCCTTGCTTGTCCTTGGCTTGGTACTTCTCTTCGTTTACCTTCTGCGCCAACAAAAAAACGCTCGCTCTTAACTTGATGCTCCCCACCGACCGCCCCCGCCGCAACCGTAAATCGCAGGTTATCCGCGACATGGTGCAGGAAACCCGCCTCACCGCCCACGATTTTATTTTTCCCCTGTTCGTCATCGAAGGCCAAAACCAGCGGCTGGAGGTGAAGTCCATGCCCGGCATCTACCGCTACTCGGCCGATACGATTATCGACGAGGTGGGGCGCTGCGTGGAGCTGGGCATCAAGGCGTTCGCGCCGTTTCCGAGCATCAGCGACGACAAGAAGGACCGCCTGGCCCGCGAGTCGGCCAACCGCGACGGGCTGTATTTGCAGACGGTGGCGGCCATCAAGCGGCAGTTTCCGGAGGTGGTCGTCATGACCGACGTGGCCATGGACCCTTACAGCAGCGACGGCCACGACGGCGTGGTGGACGTGGACTCGGGCGAAATCCTCAACGACGCCACCCTGGAGGTGCTCGGCCAGATGGCCCTGGCCCAGGCCCGCGCCGGGGCCGACATCATCGGGCCCAGCGACATGATGGACGGCCGCGTGGCCTGGATCCGGCGGGTGCTCGACGAAAATGCGTTCCAAAACGTGAGCATCATGAGCTACACGGCCAAGTACGCCTCGGCCTTCTACGGCCCCTTCCGCGACGCGCTGGACTCGGCCCCCAAAAAAGGCGACAAGAAAAGCTACCAGATGAACCCGGCCAACCGCCGCGAGGCCCTGCGCGAGCTGGCCCTCGACGAGGCCGAAGGCGCCGACATGGTGATGGTGAAGCCCGCGCTGAGCTACCTCGACGTCATCCGCGAGGTGAAGGACCACACCCACCTGCCCGTCACGGCCTACAACGTGTCGGGCGAGTACGCCATGATCAAGGCCGCCGCCCTCAACGGCTGGATGGACGGCGAGCGCACCATGCTGGAAGTGCTGCTGAGCATCAAGCGCGCCGGGGCCGACGCCATCCTCACTTACTTCGCCAAAGAAGCGGCCGAGGCGCTGCGCCGCGGCTAGCATGGGCGCCGACCTGACCATTCGCCGCGCCACGGCGGCCGACTTGCCGGCCGTGGTGGCGCTGGTGCGCGCCGTGGTGCCGCTAATGAACGCCGCCGGCAACTTCCAGTGGACCACCGAGTACCCCAGCGAAGCCGTGTTCCGGCAGGACATCGCGCGCCGGCACCTGTGGGTGGCCGAGCGCCTGGGGGCCCTCGAAGGCGTTGCCGCCCTCACCCAGGACCAGGACGCCGAGTACGCCGGCGCCGACTGGGACGCCGCCGAGCCCGCCCTCGTGACGCACCGCCTCGCCGTGGCCCCCGCCGCCCAGGGCCGCGGCGTGGCCGGGGCCCTGCTCGCGCACGCCGAGCACGAGGCCCGCGCCCGGGGCCTGCGCGCGCTGCGCGTAGACACGAACTCGGAAAACGCGGCCACGCAGCGCCTGTTCCCGAAGCTGGGCTACCGCTTTGCGGGCGAAATCACGCTGGCGTTCCGGCCGGGGCTGCGGTTCTTCTGCTACGAGAAGCAGCTGGGGTGAGCATGAGCAGCCCCGCTGGATCTTTTCAAGGTAACTTTAGCATATGAAAACGCTCATTTTACACGTTCCTGAACCAGAAAACGAGGCGGCGGTATTCGCTGCTTTGACGGAGCTGCTCGATAAAAAAATGATTCGGCTCGACGACGATCTGCCGTTGGGATGGCCGGGGCAAGCGCTGTCGTCGGAAGCCTACAATAGCAAGCTTGCGCAAGCAATAGCGGCCCCGCGTATATCGGCCGAAGAAGCCATGGAACGCTTGGGCTTGTGATCAGAAACGGCCGTACCGTTACCCTCAGCGATGAATTTGTACGCGAACTAGCCCTTACTGAAAAGTATACGGGGCGGACTTCATCCGCCCGAGGCCGTAAGTTTACCAGCGATGTTTTAAATTTTTTGTTTGAAACATTGGCTCCGCTGCCCCTCGCTTATCCGGCTCACGAGTATCCTGAGGCCCCGGACATCAACCTGCGCAGGGCCGTGTTTAGGAAGGAATACGTGATTATTTACGAAGTCAGCGCCACGGCCGTCGCTTTCGTTTTTTTCCACCATACCAGCCGCAACAGTCCTGATTTAAGTTTTTTGTAAGCCCGGCTACCGGCCTTCAAACGGCCATCGTTTCAGCCGCTTACTCCAAAGCAAAAACGCCACCGTGCCGGCGGCAATCACGCCCAGGCCGGAAAGCATGAACTTGGGGCCCGTGCTCCAGAACACGGCCAGCCACACCACCACCGCGATGATGACCGGCAGCGGGTAGAGCGGCATTTTGAAGGGCAGGGCCCCCGTGCCGCGCCGGCGCCGCAGCAGCACCAGCCCCACCGCCTGCCCCACGAACTGCACCAGGATGCGCATGGCCAGGATGGCCGTGATGACTTCGCCCAGCCGAAACAGCAGGCTGAAGACGAAGCCCAGGCCCCCCAAAATCAGCAGCGACACGTAGGGGAACTGCTTGGTGGGGTGCAGCTTGCCGAAGATGGGCAGGAACTCGCCGTCGGCCGCCGCCGCGTAAGGGATGCGCGAGTAGCCCAACAGCACGGCGAAGAGCGAGGCAAACGCCACCAGCAGCACCAGGGCCGTGGCCGCCTGCGCGGCGGCGGCCCCGTAAATCCGTTCCACGAACGTGCTGACGATGAACGGCGAGCGGGCCGCTTCCTGCCAGGGCACCACCGTGCCCACGCTCCAGTTCAGCAACAAATACAGCGCCGAGATGCCCAGGATGCTCAGGAAAATGCTGCGCGGGATGACGCGCTGCGGGTTCACAATTTCGCCGCCCAGGTGGCACACGTTGTAGTAGCCGAGGTAGGAATAGATGGTTTTGACGGCCGCCTGGCCCAGGGCGGCCGAGAGCAGCAGCTTGGGCAGGGCCCCCGCGCCGCCCGCCGGCAGCCACGCCACCGGGTAGTGGGCGTGCGTCAGGCCCCCAAAAATCAGCCAGCCCATCAGCCCGAGCACGCCCACCCACAGCAGCACGCCGAGCTTGCCGATGTCCTCGATGCGGCGGTAGAGCAGGGCAATCAACAGCAGCACCACGGCCCCCGACACCAGCCTGGGCTGCCACCACGCCGGGAGCGGCACCAGGTAGCCGAAGTACTGGGCGAAGCCGATGGCCCCCGACGCCAGCACCAGCGGGGCCTGCACCAGCGTTTGCCACACGTAGAGAAACGACATGAACCGGCCCCACTTCTGCGGGCCATACGCCAGCTTGAGGAAGCGGTACGAGCCGCCCGCCTCGGGGTGGGCCGCGCCCAGCTCGCTCCAAATGAGGCCGTCGACCACGGCCAGGCCCGCGCCCACCAGCCAGGCCAGCAGGAAGTTGGGCCCCATGAAGCCCATCACCAGCGGCAGCGTCACGAAGGGCCCGATGCCCACCATGTCGATCATATTAAGGGCAGTGGCCTGCACAAGGCCCAGGCGGCGCTGAAGGGTGGGCTGCGGCATAGGGGGGCGAAAGTAGGGCCCCGGCCCCAACCCGGGCCGTACCGCCGCCGTTTGCGCTCCGCCGGCCCCCCGGGCCACCCGCCCCGTTCACCGAACGCGCCCGGCGGCGCCCGCGCCGTAATTTGCCCCTTATGTCGTCGTCCAATTCCTCCAAAATCTCCCTCTACGGGGGCATCGCCACCAACGTGGCCATCGCGCTCAGCAAATTTGTGGCGGCCTACGCCACGGGCTCGTCGGCCATGCTTTCCGAGGGCATCCACTCGCTCGTCGACACCGGCAACGGCGGGCTGCTGCTCTACGGCACGGCCCAGAGCCAGCTCCCGCCCGACGCCAAGCACCCGTTTGGGCGCAGCAAAGAGCTGTATTTCTGGTCGCTGATCGTGGCCATGCTCGTGTTTTCGGTGGGCGGCGGCATGTCGTTCTACGAAGGCGTCAAGCACATCCTCCACCCCCAGCCGATGGAGGACGCGAAGTGGAACTACATCGTGCTCGGCTTCTCGGTTGTTTTTGAAGGCGTGGCGGCCTACCTGTCCATCAAGGCGTTCCTGGAGAACCACCCGGGCGGCTTTTTTCGCTCCCTGCGCACCAGCAAGGACCCGTCGGCCTTTGCCCAGGTGCTCGAAAACTCGGCGGCGCTGGTGGGCCTGCTCATCGCCGGGCTGGGCGTTTTTCTGGGGCATTACCTGAACAATCCGTACCTCGACGGGGCGGCGTCCGTCGCCATCGGGCTGCTGCTGATGGGCGTGGCCGTGTTCCTGGTGTACCGCACCAAGGGGCTGCTGGTGGGCCAGGGCGTGGACGCCGAAACGCTGGCCGACTTCGAGCGCATCGCCCGCGCCCAGCCCCACGTCGAGGCCGTCCGCTCGCCCCTGACCATGTACCTGGGGCCCGCCGACGTGGTGCTGGCCCTTGACGTGGACTTCGCCGACGCCCTGCCGGCCGCCGAAGTGGCCGCCGCTATCGAGCGCCTGCAAGACGCCATCCGGGCCGCGCACCCCGAAGTGCAGCGCATTTTCGTGGAAGCCAAAAACCTGCGCAGCCGCGCCTGAGCGGCCGCGCCGGGGGCCCCTACGGAACCTCATCGGCGCTTTTGGGGTACAAGGAAGCCTTCCCGGCCCCGCGCGCGGAGGCCGCATATTCCACCTGCCCAGCTTATTATGGATTTTTTCACTCCGGAAGCCAGCCCGTTCCAGTCGTTCTGGTGGGGCGGCTTCGAATGCACCGACCAGCTCAACGCCTTCGGCCACCGCGTTGATTTCCTGCCCCTCACCGGCCATTTGCCGCTCATCGACGACGACTACGCGGCCCTGGCGCCGTTCCGCATCCGCACCGTGCGCGAGGGCATCCGCTGGGCCCACATCGAAAAAACGCCCTACCGCTACGATTTCAGCACCGTGCAGGCGATGCTCGACGCCGGGCAGCGCCACAACATCCAGCAGGTGTGGGACTTGTGCCACTTCGGCTACCCCGACGACCTGACGCCGCTGCACCCGCTCTTCGCCCAACGCTTCGCGGCCCTGTGCCGGGCTTTCGTGGATTTTTACCGCCGCCAGCGGCCCGACGGCGTGCTCGTCGTCACGCCCATCAACGAGGTGAGCTTCATCTCGTGGCTCGGCGGCGACGCGCGCGGCACCTCGCCGTACTCCAACCACAACGGCTGGCAGGTGAAATACGAGCTGATGCGCGCCTACGTCGAGGGCGCCCACGCCCTGCGCGAGGCCGACCCCGGCATCCGCCTGCTCACCACCGAGCCGCTCGTGAGCATCGTGCCGCCGCTGGGGGCCCCGGCCGGCGAAACCCGCGCGGCCCGCGAGGCGCACGTCAACCAGTTTCAGGCCACCGACATGCTCAGCGGGCGGCTGTGCCCCGAGCTGGGGGGCCACGCCGGCCTGCTCGACATCGTGGGCTTCAACTACTATTACGACAACCAGTGGCAGCTGAGCCCGCACCAGAAGCTGGGCTGGAACGATGCCGTGCCCGACCCGCGCTGGCGGCCCCTGCGCGAGCTGCTGCGCGAAGCCCACCGGCGCTACCAGCGCCCCTTCGCCCTCACCGAAACCAGCCACCCGGGCGTCGACCGGCCCCTGTGGCTGCGCATGATCGGCGAGGAGTGCGCCGCCGTGCGCGCCGCCGGCCTGCCGCTGTGGGGGGCCTGCCTCTACCCCATCGTCGACCGCCCCGACTGGGACCACCTCGACCAGTGGCACCAGTCCGGCCTGTGGGACGCCGACCTCGGCCGGCCCGGCCCCGCCCGCGTGCTGCACCAGCCCAGCGCCGAGGCCCTGTGGGCGGCCCAGGCGGCGGTGGCGGCCGCGCCTGCGCCGCGCCGGGCGCCGGTGCCGGCCCGGTAGCCTGGACGATGGGCGGCGAAAACTTTCGTTTCTTGCGATGACTCTATCCGCCGCCCATGCCCGCCACCGCCACCGCTCACCTGTATTCGCCCATCGGGCTGATGGCCCTCACCGGCTCCGACGCCGGCCTGCACGCCATCCGCTTCGCGGAGGGCCCCGCGGCGCCCACCGCACGGGCAGCCGTGGCCGCCTGCCTGCGCCCGGCGCACGAGCAGCTGGCCGCCTACTTCGGCCGCGAGCTGCGCGACTTTGACCTGGCCTGCGCGCCCGTCGCGGGCACCGATTTTCAGCGGCGGGTGTGGGGGGCCCTGGCCGGCATTGGCCACGGCCGCACCGCCTCCTACCTCGACGTGGCCAAGCTGCTCGGCAACCCCGGGGCCGTGCGGGCCGTGGGCGCGGCCAACGGCCAGAACCCCATCGCCATTGTGTGCCCCTGCCACCGCGTCGTCGGGGCCGACGGCAGCCTCACCGGCTACGCGGGCGGGCTGGTGCGCAAGCGCTGGCTGCTGGCCTTCGAGCAACCCGCACAGGGCGGGCTGTTTGGGTAGCAGCACCAGGGCGGGAGAGCAGGAATTTCCGCTGAAAGCATGGGCCGCGTTTGGGGTGCGTTCTTGCCCGCGCTTCTGAAGTGCGGCTGGCAACAGGCCCGCCATTTTGAGTACAGGTTGTGTTCATTATTTTGCTATAGATCTGGCATTGAAGACACCTGGCTACTACACACGAGCAGAATGGTTTTAGTCTGTTGTCTCTATACATAATTCTGCGTCTCGGACAAGTCTGGGAAAAGTGGTAGTTTTAGTTGAAATTAGTTGCGCGTCAAATTATAGTTTTTTTCGAGAAAGGGGTTTTCGAAAATCGCATAGAGGTGTTAAAGACAGGTCTACTCATCATCGCTTATTGGCTACTCGCGGTAACTGGCTATAGCCAAGGTCAACCGCTAGCGTTGGCTCCGCAGGAGACTTCAATCTTTATAACTCGCTGGTTACAAGAACAACGCACCCAGCTCTCTTTGCCTGATTTACAAACGACTTCGACCGTCAAACATGTTCGCTTGTCTATGAGTGGTCAAGTGCTGGACTTCTGGCAAACTCCGGCAGGAGAGTACCACGGACAAGTACTCTTGTGGGCGGAAGAAGCCGGAACACCAGTTCCAACGCACCGGGTCTATTCTACCACTAAGCAGCTGCCTACTAGCACAGTAGCAGCCCTTTTTCATCTAGCAGATTCTACCCAAATTTTAATGGTTCCGACCGAAGAAGCCATTGCGAAGTGGCAGCGTACTTTAGACGGGGTATCCTACACTATCGAACAAACGGGGCCGCTTGGATACCGCGTGCAATCGTGGGCGAATCCACAGGTACAACAGTCACTACCAGAAGCTCTTATAGTTAGCACTTTTATTACGCGGACCTCAGCTATCATTCAAACTTCTAGCCAATGGCAGGCCTTTGCAGCGACTATTCCCTATCCTTGTTACAGCAGCAATGGTGGGTCATCAGTGGCCTGCCGCATTGTTCCGACATTGACTCGGAAGCAACAGCGAGAGAGTAGGAAACGTGATAAGGGAAGCTACGCTCCATAGGCTATAACCTATTTAGCTGAAGGCATAGGTATTTAAGTAAGGCTCAAGCTTTTTACATTCTGTAAACGACCCTTTACAACACGTAAAAGAAGTTGGGGCTGCCCTCGCCCTACTTGTGTAGCAAACATACCCCATAGGTGAATCGGGGCTTTCGCATTTAAGCCAAAAATATCCAATAAAATTCTTAAAAGCCCATCCGAAAAGTAATTTGACCGTTATGCTTCGGCAGGCAGACGCCAGATGGGCATGACCGCCTTTTTCAAGGGGTTTATTTTTTTGAACAGCTTTCAAGTCTTCGCTTGCGCGAACACCCCGGCACTACGCGCCCACCATTTTCAGCAGTTCCTGGTAGACGATGTTGTGCTGCCAATACAGCTGCAACACCATGGGGATGTGGTGTTTGCCCGGCTCCACGGTGTAGCGCGGCGGCGCGCCGAGGGCCCCCAGCTTGTCGCGGAAGCGCCCGGCGCTGCTGCTGATGCTGGGGTAGGTTTCGCCGCCGATGAAGAACAGGAACGGCGGCAGGCCCGGCCGGATTTTGTAGATG
>JANXOE010000148.1 GCA_025353745.1 Hymenobacter sp. | reverse complement strand
CAAGGGGGAGGGGGGACTTCGGAAGTCCCCCCTCCCCCTTGTTTTGCCCGGCGGGCCTTATTTTTTGGCCTTGCCGCCGCCGGTGTGGCCGTCGCCGTGGTCGCCCTGGCCGGGCTCGCTGGTTTTTTCGGCGTCGTGCCGGTCGTCTTGCGACAAGGACTTGTGCTCGTCGACGGAGGTCGCTATTTTGCCGTCTTTGTCGCGGCGGATGTAGCGCTTGTCGCCGGGATGGGGTTCGATTTCTTCGCGTTTGGTGGGCATGAGGGGGAAGGATTTAGGGGGGTGAAGGAACGCATTGCCCTGGCTTCAACGCAAACCCGGCCAGCGCGTTGCCTGCTTTTCACCTTTGCCCTTTTGCCTTCCGCCCCGGCCGGCCGCTACCGCTGCGCCAGCAGCTTGGCCACGTACTTGCCCACGATGTCGAACTCGAGGTTGACCACCTCGCCGGCGCGCAGCTGCTGGAAGCTGGTGTGCTCGTAGGTGTACGGGATGATGGCCACCGCAAAGCCGTCGTCGGTGCTGTCGAAGCAGGTCAGGCTGGTGCCGTTCACGCAGATCGAGCCTTTTTCGACCGTGGTGCGCCCGGGGCCCGGCGCGTGCCGGAACCGGAACACCCACGAGCCGTCCTGGTCTTCGGCCACGAGGCATTCGGCCGTGGCGTCGACGTGGCCCTGCACGATGTGGCCGTCGAAGCGGCCGTTGGCGGCCAGGCAGCGCTCCAGGTTCACGCGGCGGCCGGGGGCCCACTGGCGCAGGTTGGTCACGCGCAGGGTTTCGTCGATGGCCGTCACCACGTGGGTGCCGGCGGCCGCGTCCACGGCCACCACCGTCAGGCACACGCCGTCGTGGGCCACGCTCTGGTCGATCTTCAGCTCGCCGGCAAACGGCGACTGCACGGTAAAATGGCGGTTGGTGCCCTCGTGGCTGACGGCCACGACGGTGCCCAGGGCTTCGATGATTCCGGTAAACATGGGGGTGCGGGGTTAGGGGTGCGGGGGGCGGGCGGTGGACGCGCGCCGCCGGGTTGGTTTTTGGAGGGGGGCCGGGCCGGTTGGCGCGCGCCGGCCGGTTGGTTTCTTCAACCAACCCGGCCCCCAAAGTTACTTGCCCCGGCCTTCGAGGATGATTTTCAGCGTGTAGAGCATCACCCGGAAATCCATGGCCAGGCTCATGTTTTCGATGTACAGCACGTCGTACTTGAGGCGTTCGAGCATCTGGGGCACGGTTTCGGCGTAGCCGTACTTCACCTGGCCGAGGCTGGTGAGGCCGGGGCGCACGCGGTGCAGGTGGCGGTAGTGGGGGGCCACTAGCACGATCTGGTCGATGAAAAACTGGCGCTCGGGGCGGGGCCCCACCAGGCTCATGTCGCCGCGCAGCACGTTCCAGAACTGGGGCAGCTCGTCGAGGCGCACGCGGCGCATGAAGCGGCCCCAGGGCGTGATGCGCGGGTCGGCGTCGGAGCTCAGCGCCGGCCCCAGCCGCTCGGCGTCGAGGTACATCGAGCGGAACTTGATGATGCGGAACGGCCGGCCGTTTTTGCCGATGCGCACCTGCCGGTAGAACACGGGCCCCGGCGAAGACAGGCGGACCATGACGGCCACGCCGGCGTACACCCACCAGGCCAGCCCCAGAAACAGGACGGCCCCCACCACGTCGAGCAGGCGCTTGACCGCCGTTTGCCAGGGCTCGAGCAGGTCGTGCTTGATTTCGATGAGCGGCGTGCCGAACGAGTGGTTCACCTTCACCGAGCCCAGCAGGATTTGGTAGAGGTCGGGCAGGATGCTGATGCGCACGGCGGCGTCCTCCAGCAGGTTCAGGATTTCCTGGATGCGGCGGTGCTCGCTGGGCTCGATGGCGATGACCACCTCTTCGATGCGCAGGGCCTGCACCAGCGCCGGCAGCTCGCGGTAGGTGCCCAGGGCGGGCAGGGCCGCCGCCAGGGCGTCGTCGACGGGCCCGCCCTCGGGGGCCACGAAGCCCACCACCCGCATGCCCAGGTGGTGGCCGGTGCGGCCCAGGTCGCGGGCCGTGTCGAGCACCAGCGAGTTGCCCCCCACCAGCAGGGTCGGAAAAGAGATGGCCCCGCTCCGTACCAGGCGCTGCACGCTGCCCACGACAACAATGCGAAACACGGCCGTGATGAAGTAGTGCAGCAGGAAATACAGCGCGGCGGTGCGGAAGTGCAAGCGGTAGCGGCCGAGGCTTTGCTCGTCGAGCAGCAGCGCGAAGAGCAGCAGCATGGCCCCCAGCCCCGCCACCCGCAGCAGGTGCAGCAGCTCGGCCAGGCGCGACTTGCGAAACACGTCGCGGTACTGGCCCGCCAGGGCGTAGAGGGCCGTCCAGGCCAGGCTGATGGCCACGACCGTGCCGGCCAGCGCCCCGCTGAAGCGGTAGTCGCCCGCGTCGTGCAGCAAGTACTGGCGCAGAACGAAAAAAACTGCCCAGGCCAGCAGCGCCGCCGCGAAGTCGGCGGCCACGAGCTTGACGTACTGAAAACGGCGAAGAAGCGGCACGGGGCGGCAAGAGGGTGTATTTTTGCGGGCCGAAACCCGCGCGGCCGCAAAGGTAGCGCCCCCGCGGCCGGCCAGGGCCCGGCCGGTCTTTTTGCTTTTTTTCGCCTTGCTGCTTCCTTCCCCCGACCCCGCCCCCCGCGCCGCCGACACGTACCGCCACCGCGGCCAGCGCCGGGCCCTGGTGGCGGCCCTGCGCGAACGCGGCATCCGCGACGAGCGGGTGCTGGCCGCGCTGGGGGCCGTGCCGCGCCACCTGTTTTTTGCCCCCGCCTTCGAGGCCCACGCCTACCAGGACAAGGCCTTTCCCATCGGCGAGGGCCAGACCATCTCCCAGCCCTACACCGTGGCCTACCAGACCGAGCTGCTGGCCCCCGCGCCCCACCACCGGGTGCTGGAGGTGGGCACCGGCTCGGGCTACCAGTGCGCGGTGCTGCTGGAGCTGACGCCCCACGTGAGCAGCATCGAGCTGAACGCGACGTTGTTCGACGCCGCCCAACGGCTCCTGGGGGCCCTGCGCCCCCCGGGGGGGGCGGTGCCGCACCTGCGCTGCGGCGACGGCTCGCTCGGCTGGCCCGGCCGCGCGCCCTTCGACCGCATCCTCGTCACGGCGGGGGCCCCGGGGCTGCCGCCGGCCCTGCTGCGCCAGCTGGCCGTGGGCGGGCAGCTCGTCATTCCGGTGGGGCCGGCCCACGCCCAGCGCATGGTGCGCGTGGTGCGCGAGGGCCCCGACGCCTTCGCCCGCGAAGACCTGGCCCCGTTCCGCTTCGTGCCCCTGCTCGGGGCCGGCGGCTGGCCCGCCTAGCCGGGGCCGTACCTTTGCGCCCGCGGCCCGCCGCTTACTTTATATTTTTTCCCCGTGACTTCTTCCAGAGCAATGCGCAAGCAAAAGCCGGTCGCCGACTCGTTCGTCATCATGACCGAGCTGGTGCTGCCCAACGACACCAACACGCTCAACAACCTGATGGGCGGCCGCATGATGCACCTGATGGACATCGCCGCCGCCATCGCCGCCCAAAAGCACTCCAACCGCATCGTGGTCACGGCTTCGGTCGACAACGTGTCGTTCCGCGACGCCATCCGGCTCGGCAACGTGGTCACGCTCCAGGCGCAGGTCACGCGGGCGTTCAGCTCGAGCATGGAGGTGCACATCGACGTGTGGGCCGAAGACATCCCCAACGGCACCAAGATGAAAACCAACGAGGCCTTTTTCACCTTCGTGGCCGTCGACCAGTCGGGCCGGCCCATCGACGTGCCCGACGCCGTGCCCGAAACCCCCGAAGAAATCGCCCTCTACGACGGGGCCCTGCGCCGCCGCCAGCTGCGCCTGGTGCTGGCCGGCCGCATGAAACCGGCCGAAGCCCAGGAGCTGAAAGCGCTGTTTGCGCTGGAATAACCCGTTTTTACCGCCCCGCCCATGTCCGCCGAACAGCTGGCCTTCCTCCAGAACTTCTACACCGACGTGACGCTCTACGTGCCCGCCGAGCCCGTGCCGGCCCCGGTGACGGCCCCGGTGGCCGCGCCCGCTGCCGCCGCACCCGCCGCGTCGCCGGTGCTCGTGCCGCCCGCCCGGCTGCCGGTGGCAGCGGCAACGGCAGCAGCGGCGGTTACGGCCCCGGCGCCTCTCCCCGCCCACGCCGGGCCGCCGGCCCCGGCGCAGCTCACCCCGTTCGCCACGCTGGGCAGCCGCGCCGACGGCGTGGTGCTGCTGGTGCGCCTGCCGCCGAGCCAATTTATTAAGCTGACGCGCAACGTGTTCCTCAACAAAATGCTGCAAGCCCTGGGCCTGGTGATGGCCGACGTGGTGCTGGTGAACGTGGAATCGCCCCTGCCGGTGGCCCTGGGCAGCCTGCGCCGCGAGCTGGCCGCCACGCAAATCGTCGCCTTCGGCAAAAACCTGCTCGACGTGGCCGTGCGCACCACCCAGATTTACGAGCCCGTGCAGTTCCCCGCCCAAAACCTCTCGTACCTCGCCGCCGCCGAAGTGGAAATGGTGGAGTACGACGTCAGCCTGAAAAAACGCCTCTGGCCCGGTTTGCAGCGGATGTTTCTGGGGTAAGGGCCCCCAGCGCACGACTGGTTAAAACCAAAAAGCCCGGCCAATGCGGCCGGGCTTTTTGGTTGTTTTTCCGCTTGGCCGTCAAGGCCGGGGCCCCACGGCCGGGCCCCAACGCCTATTTCAGCACCTCGGCCAGCTTGGCTTCGAGCTCGGCGCCGCGCAGGTTTTTGGCGATGATGACGCCGCTGGGGTCGAGCAGAAACGACTGCGGGATGGAAGTCACGCCGTAGGCGGCCCCGGCCACGCTCTGCCAGCCGGCCAGGTCCGACACGTGGTTGGGCCAGAGCAAGCCGTCGGCGGCGATGGCTTTGGTCCAGCGCCCCTTCTCTTGGTCGAGCGACACGGAGAAGACGGTGAAGCCCTTGCCTTTGTCCTTGAACTTGTTGTAGGCCTTCACCACGTTGGGGTTTTCCTGGCGGCAGGGGCCGCACCAGCTGGCCCAGAAATCGACGAGCACGTACTTGCCGCGCAGGCTGCTGAGGGCCAGCTTGGGGCCCTCGGGCGTGGGCAGGCTGATGTCGGGGGCCCGGGTGCCGGGGGCCGTGGCGCGCAGCGGGCCCAGGCGGGCCGTCAGCTCTTTGGTGAAGGGCGAGTTGGGGTTGGCCTTGCGCTGCACGGCGGCAATGGAATCGGCAAACTGAAAGTTTTCGTCGGGGTTCAGGAAGGCCCCGGCCGCGAAGCCCGTGGCCACAGCCGCCGGGTGGCGCCGCAGCACGCCCTTGATGCGGGCGGCGGTGCGGCCCTGCACGGCGGCCGCTTCCCGCTCAAGGGCCTGAACGGAGTCGGTTTTGCCGGCCTGGGCAGCGGCCGCGTAACGGGTTTTGAGGGCCTCCATGTGCGTTTTGGTGCCTTCCATCACCTGCGTGAGCTCGCGGAGCACTTCGGCGTCGGGGCTGCCTTTCACGGTATAGGTGGCGGGCAGGCGGCGGGCGTCGCCGGCCAGGGCCACGCGGGTGCGGTCGTCGAGCAGCAGCAGCACCTGGTTGGCTTCGTCAATTTTCAGCTGGTAGAGGCCGGCCGTGGGGGCCGTGCCCTTGAGGGTGAACTTGCCGGCCGCGTCGGTTTTGGCCGAGGCGCGCTCCACGAACTGGTTGGCTTGCAGCTCGGCCAGGTGCAGCTCGGTGCCGGCCGGGGCGTTTTGCAGCTGGCCGGTAATTTCGTAGCCGGCGGCCGCCGAAGCGGGCTGGCAAGCGTTGGCCCCGCCCAAAACGGCGGCGGCCAGCAGGAAGGAATTGATCATGAAGTAGCGCATAATTCGGTGAGCGGTTAACGGTGAGCAGTTAACAAGAAATGGGGCATTAGATTCCAACCAACGGCCGTTGGCCAGCAAGCTTCCACGGTTAACGCTCACCGTTAACCGATAAACGAAGCTTACCCTTCGAGCGCGGCGCGCAGCAGCTGGTTGGCTTGCTTGGGGTCGGCCTTGCCGCCGGTGAGCTTCATCAGCTCGCCCATGAACATGCCGGTGAGGGATTTTTTGCCGGCCCGGTACTCGGCCACCTTGGCCGGGTTGGCCGCCAGCACCTGCTGCACGAGGCTTTCGAGGGCATCGCCGTCGGTTTTGGTGAGCAGGCCCAGGCTTTCGGCCGCGCCGGTGGCGTTGGCCGTGGGGTGGTCGAGCAGGTACGGAAACAGCTGCTTGCTGGCCACCGAGTAGTTGATTTTGCCCTCGTCGATCAATTCGATGACGCCGGCGAGCTGGGCCGGGTCGAGCGGGAAATCGGCCATCGTCAGGGCCCGTTCGTTGAGGTACGATTTCACGGGGCCCATCACCCAGTTGGCCGCCGCCTTGGCGTTGGGCGTGCGGCGGGCCAGCTCGTCGAAGTACAGCGCCACCTCCTTCTGGTCCACCAGCACCGAGGCGTCGTAGTCGCTCAGCCCCAGCTCGCCCGTGAAGCGGGCGTAGAGCTGCTGCGGCAGGGCCGGCAGCCCGGCCTGGATGCGGTGCAGCCAGGCGTCGTCGATCACCAGCGGCGGCAGGTCCGGCTCGGGGAAGTACCGGTAGTCGTTCAGCGTTTCCTTGCTGCGCTGGCCGTTGGTGGTGCCGCTCACCGCGTCGAAGCCGCGGGTTTCGCTGTCCACCACGCCGCCCGCTTCCACGATGGCAATCTGCCGCTCAATCTCAAACGCAATGGCCCGCTGCACGTTGCGGAAGGAATTCATGTTTTTCACCTCCACTTTCACGCCGAACTCCGGGGCCCCTTTCAGCATCACGGAAATGTTGGCGTCGCAGCGCAGCGAGCCTTCTTCCATGTTGCCGTCGCAGATGCCCAGGTACTCCACCAGCTTCTTGATTTCGGTGAGGTAGGCGTAGGCCTCCTCGCCGGTGCGGATGTCGGGCTCGCTCACAATCTCGACCAGCGGCACGCCGGCGCGGTTCAGGTCCACCAGGGTTTCGGTTTCGCCGGCCAGGTGCATGCTTTTGCCCGCGTCTTCTTCCAGGTGAATGCGCGTGATGCCGATGCGCTTCGTTCCGTCGGCCACGCGCACGTCGAGGTGGCCGTCGTGGCAAATCGGGGTTTTGTCCTGCGTGATCTGGTAGCCCTTGGGCAGGTCGGGGTAAAAGTAGTTTTTGCGGGCAAACAAGTTGTTGCGCCGGATGTGGCAGTTGGTGGCCAGGCCCATTTTCATGGCGTACTCCACGGCCGTGCGGTTCACCTTGGGCAAGGTGCCGGGGTGGCCGAGGGTGATGACCGACAGGTTGGTGTTGGGGGCCACGCCGTACTCGTTCTCGTCGGAAGAATACATTTTGCTGCGCGTGAGCAGCTGGGCGTGTACTTCCAGGCCGATGACGGGCTGGTATTTGGCAATCAGGGCTTCGTCCATACAAACAAATGATAAGCGGGCGCGGCGGGTGCCGCAACCCGGCCGCAAGTTAAAACCGATTCCGCCCCCGTTTTTGTTCGGTCCGGGGCCGCGGCCCCTACCCCGGTCGTTTTCAATAAAAAGAACTTTGCCGCCACTCCCCGCGCACAAAAAAAGCAGCCCACTCCAACGGAGCGGGCTGCTTGCACGGGCGGCCGGGGCCGGCCCCAACGGCGCTATTTGCGCGTCGCGGCTTTCTTGGTCGAAGTTTTCTTGTGCGAAGTTTTCTTGCGGGCCGGGGCGGCACCATTGGGGGCCGTTTTGCCCTGGGCCTTGAGCTCGGCTACGGTCGGGGCGGGGCCGTACTTGGCCTCGGCCGGGTTGGCGTCGCCGGTCAGGTAGGGGTCCATTTCCACGCGGCGGTTCCGGGCCTGGCCGGCCTTGGTCTTGTTCTCGGCGATGGGCTTGAGCTTGCCGTAGCCGCGGGCCTCGATGCGGGCGGCCGGGATGCCCTTGGCCAGCAGGTAGGCGCGCACGGCCGCGGC
>JANXOE010000129.1 GCA_025353745.1 Hymenobacter sp. | reverse complement strand
TTGATGGAAATTCCGGGCTCAGACCCCGGCTGGCCGCCAAAAAAGCCCGGCGTTCCAGCCAAATAGCCCGGCGCACCGGGCTTTTTTGGCGGCGCGCCGGGCTTTTTTAGCGGCCCGCCGGGGGCGGGGCCCGGCGCGCTACTCGTCCAGGTACTGGTGCACGAATTTGATGGCCGTCGAGCCGTCGCCCACGGCCGAGGCCACGCGGGCCATGGCCCCGGCGCGGCCGTCGCCGGCGGCAAACACGCCGGGCACGCAGGTTTCGAGGGCGAAGGGCTCGCGCTTGTATTTCCAGCTGGTGGGGTAGCGCGGGTCGGCCACCAGGTCGCGGCCGGTGAGCACGAAGCCTTTGGCGTCGCAGAGCACGAGGTGGCACACCCACTCGGTGCTGGGCTTGGCCCCGATGAACACGAACAGGGCCCGGGCGGGGCGCGCCTCGGTGCGCGCGCCGATTTGCAGCACCACTTCTTCCAGGTGCTGCTCGCCGCGCACCTCCACCACCTGCGAAAAGGGCAGCAGCTCGATGTTGGGCGTGCCGGCAATCTGCTCGATCAGGTAGGCCGACATGCTGGCCGCCAACGATTTTCCGCGCACCACGATGAACACCCGCCGGGCGTAGGCGGCCAGGTACATGGCCGATTGGCCGGCCGAGTTGCCGCCGCCCACGATGTACACGTCCTGCTGCTCGCAGGAGCGGGCCTCGGTGCGGGCGGCCCCGTAGTACACGCCCGCGCCGTTGAGGCGGTCGATGCCCGGCACGTCGAGCGTGCGGTAGCTCACGCCGGTGGTGAGCACCACGGCGCGGGTGCGCACCTCGGCGCCGTTGCCCAGGGTGAGGACTTTGTAGCCGTCCTGCACCCGGATTGCGCGCACTTCTTCGGCCAGAAACTCGGCCCCCAGGCGCACGGCCTGCGACCAGGCGCGGTGCGAAAGCTCGGCCCCGCTCAGGCCGGTGGGGAAGCCCAGGTAGTTTTCGATGCGCGAGCTGGTGCCGGCCTGGCCGCCGGGGGCCCCGCGCTCCACCACCAGCGTTTTCAGGCCTTCGGAGGCGCCGTACACGGCCGCGCCCAGCCCCGAGGGCCCCGCCCCGACGATGACCACGTCGTACAAATCGGCCTTGGGCTGCGAGGGCAGGCCCAGCTGCTCGGCCAGCTCGGAGCGGGCGGGGCGGGCCAGGGCGCGGCCGTCGGCGCCCACCACCACGGGCAGGTCGGCGGCCGTGAAGGCGGTGCTGCCCAGCAGCAGCGCCGCGGCGGGGTTGGTTTCAAAGTCGAGCCATTCGAACGCCACCAGGTAGCCGGCCAGGAAGTTTTTGAGCTCGTGCGAGAGCGGCGACCATTGGAACCCGATGAGCCGGACGCCCTGAAAATCGGGCCGGTGCTGGGCCTGCCAGGCCCCGAGCAAGTCGTGCAGCGTGGGGTAGAGCAGGTGCTGGGGCGGGTCCCAGGGCTTCATCAGGTAGTAGTCGAGGTGGGCGTTGTTGATGGCCCGGATGGCGGCCTCGGTGTCGGCGTAGGCCGTGAGCAGCACGCGCCGGGCTTCCGGAAACAGGTCCCGCGACTTGCCCAGCAGCTCCACGCCCTCCATCCCGGGCATCCGCTGGTCGGCCAGCAGCAGGGCCAGGGGCTCGGCGCGGGTGTGCAGCTCGCGCAAAATGTCCAGGGCCGCGGCCCCCGAGCTGGCCCGCAGCACGCGGTAGTCGCGCCGAAACTCGGCGCGCAAGTCGCGGTCGATGGCGTTGAGCACTTGCTCGTCGTCGTCGACGGCCAGAATGACGGGTTTTTTCATGAGCGGGCGGTTTTCAATTAACAGGCAACAGCGAGTAGTTAACCGTTAAATCGGTTGTTGGGTAAGTGCGCCGAACGGTCAGGCGTTGGGGGCCAACGGGGGCCCCACGGCCCGGGGCCCTCGTTGGCAAGGGCTGCTTGCGGGCGGCTCCCGGGTTTCAGGCCACGGGCAGCCAGGCGCAGAATTCGGTGTGGCCGGGCCCGGACGTTACTTCCAGCCGGCCGCCGTGGTCGCGCATGATGCGCTGGGCAATGTCGAGGCCCAGGCCCGTGCCTTCGCCGGCCGCCTTGGTGGTGTAAAACGGCTCGAAGATGTGCGGCAGCACCTCGGCCGGAATGCCGGGGCCGTCGTCGGCCACGGCCACCTGCACAAACCCGTCGGCCTGGCGGGTGCGCAGGGTGAGGCGGCCGCCGCCGGGCAGCGCGTCGAGGGCGTTGTCGATGAGGTTGGTCCAGACCTGGTTGAGGCTGCCCACCCGGCCGCGCACCTGCGACAGGCTGGGGGCATAGTCGCGCGTGAGCTGAATTTTGCGGTCGCGCAGCCGGTGGCCAAAGAGGCCGATGGTGCTTTCCAGGCCGGCCGCCACGTCGAGGCGCGCGAAGTCGGTGCCGCGGTCCATGTGCGAGTAGGTTTTCACGTTCTCGACCAGCGCGCTGATGCGGCCGCTGGCTTCCTGCACGTCGCGCAGCAGGCCCTGGGTGAGGAGCTGCCCTTCGAGCCAGGCAAAGGCGGCGGGGCGGGCGGTGAGCGGCAGGAGCGCGGCCACGGCTTCCAGGTCGGGGGCGGCCAGGCCGCCGGCCAGCAGCCCGCCGGCCAGGGCGTAGCCGTCGGGCACGCCCTGGGCGTCGAGCCAGTCGGCCAGCTCGTCTTCCCGGTCGGCCCGGTCCAGGACCGAGGGCCCCGCCGCCGCCGGGCCCGGCGGGCGGGGGGCGGCCAGCGCGGCCAGGGCCCGGAGGGCTTCCGGGGCGGGGCATTCGCAGGCCAGGGCCGTCAGCAGGGCCGGCTCGGCCCCCAGGCGGGCGGCCAGCGTGGCGGCGGCCCGGGCAATGGCGGCGGCGGGGTTGTTCAGCTCGTGGGCCAGGCCGGCGGAGAGCTTGCCCAGGGCCCGCAGCTTGCCGTCGCGCTCCTGGTTGCGGGCTTCCTCGCGCACCCGGTCGCTCATCACGCCCACCAGGCGCTGCACCAGCTCGGGGCTGGCCTGCTCCAGGGCCGGAAACTCGCGCCGGTGCAGCAAGTACAGCGCCGTGTCGCCGACGGCCACGCCGTGCCCGACAATTTTGCGCAGCCGCGAGTAGGGCAGCACCCCGCTCACCTGGCCCGCCCCGGCGCGGACGACGGGCTCGGCCGGGCCGTGGCGCTCGGTGAAGATCTCCAGGCCGCCGCGCAGCACGGCCATCATGTACTCGGCGTCGTCGCCGGCCTGCAGCACGGTTTCGCCCGGGGCGTAGGTGCGGCCCTCGCCGTGGGCGAGCAGCCAGGCGAGGGTTTCGGCCGGCAGGTCGGCGAAAGCGGCGATGGTCTGCAAGTCGGCGGCGGCGAAGGGGGCGGGCATGGCGCGGAAGGGAGTCGAAACCGGGTGGTCGATAAAACAACTAAAAATACAGCCTTCGTCCCACGTCTCAACCCACGTCTCAACCCCCGGCAGGGCCCCGCGGTTTGGGCCGCGCGGCCCTAAGCCGCCGGCTGCTCTGCGGCCTTCGCTTTGAAGCTGAACACGGCCCCCGGCAGCGCCACCGCCGCCGAGATGAAATAAAACGCGAGGCTGACCGTGACCGACACCGCCGCGTTGAGGTGCAGCACCTGGGCCCCCAGCAGAAACGTGACTTCCCGCGCCCCGATGCCGCCCACCGTCAGCGGCAGCACCGCCACCACCGACGAGGCCAGGAACACCACCAGGTACGCCACCGTGTGCGCCGCCGTGCCGGTGCCCGCCAGCAGGGCCCACGCGCACAGCACCTGCGCCCCCTGCACGCCCAGCCCCAGCCACCCCACCCGCCCAAACAGCGGCTGGAACTCCGGAAAAAACCGCCCGCTGAGCCAGTAGCTGGCCCCCACGCCCAGCGGCACGCCTGCCACGCCCGCCAGCCGCCACGGCAGCGGCACGGCCGGCACGAAGGCCAAGAGCAGCCCCGCCAGCACGCCCAGGGCCAGCACGCCGCTCACGCGGTCGAGCAGCAAGGCGCGCACCAGGGCCGTGGTTTTGCCGGGGAAGCGCCGCCGCAGCAAGTACACCTTGTAGCCGTCGCCGCCGATGCCGCCGGGCAAAAACAGGTTGTAGTACATCCCCAGCCAGTACAGGCGCAGGTTTTCGGCTTCCGACAGCGGCACGCCGATGGCCCGGAAAAAATAGTTCAGCCGCCGCGCCGACAGCCACTTCGACAGCCCGAACAACCCCGCCGCCAGGGCCAGCCACCCCGGCTGCGCCGCGGCCAGCACCCGACGCACGTCGCGCACGCCGATGCGGTGAAAAACAAAGTAGAAGGCCCCCGCCACAAACGCCAGCTTGGCCCCCAGCACCAGGGCCCGCCGCAGCTGCGGTTGGGTGGAAAGAATGGCCAAAGGAGCGGGTAAAAGCGAACAAAAAGCCCCGCGCCGCCACGGCCGGAACGGGCGCAAATGTATCGCGCGCCGCCCGGGCCGGGGCCCCGCCGCCCGCCCGGCGCGCCAAACTGGGCCGCCGCGGGCATCTTTGCCCTTCGCCAAACGCCCTTCGCCATGACCCTCGCCTGGACCACCCGACCCTACGCCGCCCTGACCCTGCCCGAGCTGTACGCGCTGCTGCAGCTGCGCAGCGCCGTGTTTGTGGTGGAGCAAGCCTGCGCCTTTCAGGACATCGACGGCCTCGACGCCGCCGCCCACCACTTGCTGGGCCGCGCGCCCACCGGCGAGCTGGCGGCCTACGCGCGCCTGTTTCCGGCCGGGGGCGCCTACCCCGAGGCCAGCATCGGGCGGGTGGCGGTGGCCCCCGGCTTCCGCCGCCACGGCCTGGGGCGGCAGCTGATGCAGCAGGCCCTGGCCGAGTGCGCGGCGCGGTGGGGCCCCCAGCCCGTGCGCATCGGCGCGCAGCTGTATTTGCGCGAATTCTACCGCAGCCTGGGCTTTGAGCAGGTGGGAAATATGTATTTAGAGGACGGCATCGAGCACATTCACATGCTGCGGCCGTAGCGCGGGGCTTGGGGAGCGCCCCGCCCGCAGCAGAAACAATCAGCCCAGCGTCAAGTACTTGGTCCGGCCTTTATGAAACTCATCCCTTCGAGCCATTTCGTAAACGATGAATCGTAGACGAGTTTCTTAAGCTCGCTCCGCGCGACCGGGGCCAACTGGCCACCAAGTGTAAGGCTGATTCATGCCGTTCATCGAAAGGAGCGTTAAGTTTGATTGTGCTTGAGAAACCGACTGTAAATGAAGCCTTATCCTGACCCAGAGCCAAGGAGTTTCGCGCAATGGTGCATCGATTTGGGCATAAGCAGTGAAGGCAGGGCTTGGCCACCTAACCAGGTTATGACTTACCTGGAATTTTGCTTTCTGCCCGAAACAACGCTCCGAAAGACGAGCGAAGGAGCTTTATATGGATTTTGGAGCCAGTACGGGGATATATACGGCGAGCCAAGAACCGTGAAAGAGTGGCTGGAGGACATCGGGTGGCAACTTGTTGAGCCGACCGAAGACGATTTGAAAGACTTGAATTTATTCCTGGGCCATGACGAATTCTGGACATGGAGCGGGGGCAAAATCGAGCAAGACCTTAACGCTTCGGCAGGAATTAGCCTATTCGAAAAAATAAGACAGCTCTTTGCCAAAAAGTAGTGCTACCAAGAGTGCAGCAGTTCAGCCAAACGGTGATTTAAGTTGCCATCGTCTCTTGGATAGAGGCCAATAAGGGCCCGTTACCGTACCCGATCAGCGTATCCAGGCAAGAAGCTCCGGCTGCTGAAGCGGCCGGGGCCCTCCAGCGGGGCTAAAAGTCGGAGTACGGGGCCGGGTGCAGCAGGTAGATGTCCATGTGCTGCATGTTGTGCGCGTACTCGGGCCGTGCGTTGAGGGCCTTCCACTCCGCGTCGTCGCCGAAAGTTTTCCAGTGCGCCTCGCGTGCCTCGCGGTTTTCGAAGGCCGACAGGTACATCAGGTTGGGCATTTTGCTGCCGGCCACGACTTGCCCGCAAAAAACGGTGTTGAAGCCCAGGCGCCGGAACAGGCCGATTTCGCCGTTGTT
>JANXOE010000067.1 GCA_025353745.1 Hymenobacter sp. | reverse complement strand
CGCTTCATTTCATTTTTTGCTTCGTTGCTATGAGCAGATTCCTGACTTTGCTGGCGCTGGCCCTGGTGCTGGCGGCCCCAGCCCGCCCCGCGGCGGCGCAAAACGCGCTGCCCCTGCTCATCGACCGCGAATTGCTGTTTGGCGACCCGGAAATTTCGGGCGCGCAGCTCTCGCCCGACGGCCGGTTTCTGTCCTTCATCAAGCCCTACAACGGCACGCGCAATATTTGGGTGAAGGGGTTGAAAGAACCCTTTGCCAGCGCCCGGCCCATGACCAACGACCAGGCCCGGCCGGTGCGCACTTACTTCTGGAGCCGCGACGGTAAGTACCTGCTGTACTCGCAGGACAAGGGCGGCGACGAGAATTTCAACATCTACGCCGTGGACCCGGCCGCCGCGCTGCCCGCGGGCCAGGCCGTGCCCCCGGCCCGCGACCTGACGGGGCTAAAGGGCGTGCGCGTCATTATTTACAACGTGCCGCTTACCGACCCCAACGCCCTCTACATCGGCCTGAACGACCGCGACAAGGCCTGGCACGACTTGTACAAGCTCGACCTGCGGACGGGCCAGAAAACGCTCGTGCGCCAGAACAACGACCGCCTCACCGACTGGGTGTTCGACTGGAACGACCAGCTGCGCCTGGCCTCGCGGGCCAACCCCGACGGCAGCACCGAGTGGCTGCGCGTGGCCGCCGGCCAGCTGACGCCGTTTTACCGCACCACCCTCGACGAGGAGAGCCGCGTGGTGGGCTTTGCCAAAGACAACCAGCGCATTTACCTGGCCACCAACAAAGGCGCGGCCCGCGACCTGTCGGAAATCGTGCTGCTCGACCCTGCCACCGGCCAGGAAACGCCGTTTGCCGCCGACCCGCTGCACCGCGTGGACGCCGGCGAGCTGGTGCTGTCGGAAAAAACACACGCGCCGATTTACCTCGATTACACCGACGACCGGCTGCGGCGCACGTGGCTGGACCAGGGCTTCGAGAAGGATTTTAAAACGGTGGCCGCCCAGCTGCCGGGCCTCGACGTGCGCCCCGTGTCGAACACCACCGACGAGCGCCTGTGGCTGCTGAGCGCCGCCGATGCCACCCACCCCACCGCCGCCTATCTGTTTGATCGCCAGACCAAGCAGCTCACCGAGCAGTACCAAACCCGGCCCAAGCTGCCGGTGGCCGACCTGGCCCCCATGACGGTGGTGCGCTACCAATCGTCGGACGGCCTGGAGGTTCCGGCTTACCTGACCCTGCCCAAGGGCGTGCCGGCCAAGAACCTGCCGGTCGTTATTTTTCCGCACGGCGGGCCCTGGGGCCGCGACGCCTACGGGTTCAACGCCTACCACCAGTTTCTGGCCAACCGGGGCTACGCGGTGCTCTCGCCCAACTTCCGGGCCAGCACCGGCTACGGCAAGAAATTCCTGAACGCGGGCAACAACGAGTGGGGCCAGAAAATGCAGGACGACCTGACCTGGGGCGTGAAGTACCTGGTGGCCCAGGGCCTGGCCGACCCCAAGCGGGTAGGCATCATGGGCGGCTCGTACGGCGGCTACGCCACGCTGGCGGGCGTAGCCTTCACCCCCAACGTGTACGCGGGGGCCGTGGCCATCGTGGCACCGTCGAACCTCATCACCTTGCTCAACGCCATTCCGCCCTACTGGGAGCCGATCCGCAAGCAGTTTTACGAGCGCATGGGCGACCCCACCACGGAAGCCGGCCGGGCCCAGCTCAAGCGGCAGTCGCCCCTTTACTCGGCCGATAAGATCAAAACGCCGCTCCTGGTGGTGCAGGGCGCCAACGACCCGCGCGTGCACAAGGCCGAAGCCGACCAGATCGTGGTGGCCCTGCGCGACCGCAACTACCCGGTGCAGTACATCTGCGCCCCCGACGAAGGCCACGGCTTCGCCCGCCCCGTGAACAACATGGCCATGCTCGCCGCCGCCGAAAAATTCCTGGCCCAGTACCTGCACGGCCGCTACCAGGCCAGCATGACGCCCGCCGTGGCCCAGCGCCTGGCCGAGATTACCGTGGACCCCAAAACCGTGGCGCTGGCTTCGCCCGCCGCGGCGGTGAAGTAGCCGGGGCCCTACCCAATGGCTTGGAAAGGCTTCGTGCGCGTGGGCACGAAGCCTTTTTTGTTTTTACAGGCCGGTATGCGCAGCTTTACCTGCCGCAATGCCCGCAGTGCAGCCGGTACTCCTTGTTCTCCCGTAATCAATCCTTTATTTTGTTCAAGCCACCCAATTCGCAGACGCCGGCCTTGTGGCGAAGACCGATACGGCGCATATCTGCTTGTACCGCTTAAACGCACCGGGGCCGCCGCTGCCGGTGTTTCTCAACGGCCAGCCCGTGGGCGAATTATCCGAGAACCAGCAGCTCACCCTGGCCTGGACCGACCCCGCCCACGAACCGCACCTGCGCGTGGGTACGGCTCCCGAGCTGGCCTTCGTGCCCGATTTTCGGCAGCTGGTGAACGTACGCGTGGTGCGGAAGCCCGCCGACCCGGCGGGGCCCCAGCTCGAAACGGTGCCCGCGAAAGCCGCTGATTTCGACTTACGGCTGCTGAAAGTACGAGCCCGTAAGTAGCGGCGTCTGCCCTACTCCAGCTCCGTGCTCGGGTCCCAATACAGGCGCTTGAAGTCCACCACCGCGTCGTCGGCCACGCGCACGCCCTCGGCTTCGAGGCGCTCCCGCATGGCGGTGGGCGTGGGGAAGTGGTGGCGGCCGGTGAGCTGCCCGAGCCGATTGACGACGCGGTGGGCGGGCACGGGGGCGTCTTTTTTCAGGGTGGCGGCGTCGAGGTTGGCGGCCATCAGGGCGTAGCCCACGGCCCGCGAGCCGGTGCGGGCCCCCAGGTAGTGGGCCACGGCCCCGTAGCTCGTGACGCGGCCCGGCGGCACGAGGCGCACCACCTCGTGCACGTCGGCGAAGAAATTGCGTTCGGGGGCCGGGGCGGCGGCGGGCGGGACAGGCGTTTTCATGGCCTGAAAGTTAGGCGGCGCGAAGCGGGCGGGGCGCGCAACTCCGGGCCGGGGGCCCCGTCTTTGCTTTTCGCTAAACCATAACCCGGCCCGGCCCGTTAGCCGGGGCCGGTCTGCTGCTTGCTTTATTTCTATTTTATGCGCTTTCTGACTTCGGCACGCCCGGTTCTGGCCTGCGGAACCCTGGCCGTGCTGGCCGCCTGCCATTCCCAAACCGACAAGAAAAGCGGAAAGGACGCTAAAAAAGACACCGGCCCGCCCATCGTGGACGTGCTCGTGGCCCGGCCCTCGACAGTGAGCGACTCCGTGGAGGCCAACGGCGCGGTGGTAGCCAACGACTACGTGGAGCTGCACCCGGAGGTGAGCGGCCGCCTCACGGCCCTGGCCGTGGCCGAGGGCCGGCGCGTGGCCAAGGGCACCGTCATCGCCCGCGTCAACGACGCCGACCTGCGCGCCCAGCTCCAGAAAACCAACGCCGTGCTGCAAGTGGCCCAGCTTTCGGTGAACCGCCTCCAGCAGCTCCTGTCCGTCCAGGGCGTGAACCAGGCCGACTACGACCTGGCCGTGAGCCAGGTGAAAAGCAGCCAGGCCGACGCCGCCTACACCCAGGCCCTGCTGGCCAAAACCGTGCTCCGGGCCCCCTTCGCCGGGGTGCTGGGCCTGCGCCAGGTGAGCCCCGGGGCCTACGTGACGCCCGCCACCGTGGTGGCTACTTTGCAGGCCGACCGCAAGCTCAAGGTCGATTTCACGCTGCCCGAAAACTACGGCCAGCTCGCCCGCCCCGGGGCCGTGGTGAGCGTGCGCCTCGACGGCAGCCCGCCGCGCCGCTACGCCGCCACCGTGCTCGCCCAGGAAAGCCAGGTGAACCAAACCACCCGCAACCTCACCGTGCGGGCCCTGCTGCCGGCCGGGGCGCAGGCCAGCCCCGGCAGCTTCGCGCGCGTCAGCGTCAGCACCGGGGCCGCGCGCCGCCGCGTGGTGCTGCCCACCAACGCCATCCTGCCCGGCGACCAGTCGGACCAGGTGGTGCTGGTGAAACACGGCAAGGCCGTGCTGACCAACGTGCAAACCGGCGACCGCCAAAACGACAAAATCGCCGTACTCAAAGGCCTCAGCCCCGGCGACTCGGTGGTGGTGAACGGCGTGCTGTTCGCCCAAGCCGGCAAGCCGGTGAAAGTGCGGAAAGTTAATTAACAACGAGCAATTAACGGAGTAGTCAGCCGCTATTGGTTGTGCCGCTTGCTGCTGCTTCGGTATTCCACGGCTCGTAATTGATAGTTGTTCATTACTTATTGTTAGTTGTTGATTAACAAATGAATATCTCCAAGCTTTCCCTGAACCGGCCCGTGTTGGCGACGGTGCTCAACCTGCTGCTGATCGTGTTCGGGGCGGTGGGCTTCTCGTTTTTGGCGCTGCGCGACTACCCGGCCATCGACCCGCCGATCATCAGCGTGAGCACGGCCTACACCGGGGCCAACGCCGATGTGATTGAGAACCAGATCACCGAGCCGCTCGAAAAGCAGATCAACGGCATTCCCGGCATCCGGTCCATCACCTCGTCGAGCACGCTCGGATCGAGCAACATCACCGTCGAATTCAACCTCGACGTGGACCTGGAAGCGGCCGCCTCCGACGTGCGCGACAAGGTGGGCCAGGGCGTGCGCTCCCTGCCGCAGGACATCGACGCGCCGCCGGTGGTGGCCAAGTCCGACGCCAACTCCGACAACATCCTCGTGCTGGCCGTGCAGAGCCGCAGCAAGAACCTGTTGGACCTCAGCGACTACGCCGAGAACAACCTGCAGCAGCGCTTCCAGACCATCAACGGCGTGTCGGCGGTGAACATCTTCGGGCAGAAGCGCTTCGCCATGCGCCTGTGGCTGCAGCCCGAGAAGATGGACGCCTACCACGTCTCGTTCACCGACGTGCAGACGGCCCTGAACGCGGAGAACGTGGAGGTGCCGGCCGGCAAAATCTACGGCGGCAACACCGAGCTTACCATCCGCACCATGGCCCGCTTCAGCACCGAGGCCCAGTTCCGCGGCCTGATTTTGCGGGAAGACGCCCGCGGCATCGTGCGCCTCGGCGACGTGGCCCGCGTGGTGCTGGGCCCCGAAAACTACGAGCAGAGCTGGAAGGTGAACGGCGCCTACGCCGTCGGCCTGGCCATCGTGCCCCAGCCGGGGGCCAACTACGTGCAGATTGCCAACGAGTTCTACAAGCGCTTGGCCCAGGTGCAGAAGGAAAACAAGGCCGACGTGCAGCTGCGCGTCATCCTCGACAACACGAGCATCGTGAAGCAGTCCATCAAGGAAGTGATCGAGACGCTGCTCATCTCGTTCGGGCTGGTGGTGCTCGTGATTTTCTTCTTTTTCCGCAACTGGCTCATCGCCCTGCGCCCGCTCATCGACATTCCGATTTCGCTGGTGGCCACGTTTTTCGTGATTTACCTGGCCGGCTTCACCATCAACATCCTCACGCTGCTGGGCATTGTGCTGGCCACGGGCCTGGTCGTGGACGACGGCATCGTGGTGACGGAGAACATCTTCCGCAAGCTCGAAGAGGGCCTCGACATCCGGCGGGCGGCCCTGGAGGGCAGCAAGGAAATCTTCTTCGCCGTGGTTTCGACCTCGCTCACGCTGGCGGTGGTGTTCCTGCCGGTGATTTTCCTGCAGGGCTTCACCGGCCGGCTGTTCCGCGAGTTTGGGGTGGTGGTGGCCAGCGCGGTGCTGATTTCGGCCTTCGTCTCGCTCACCATCA
Source organism: Hymenobacter sp. (assembly GCA_025353745.1). Lineage (GTDB taxonomy): Bacteria > Bacteroidota > Bacteroidia > Cytophagales > Hymenobacteraceae > Hymenobacter. The sequence goes on along the minus strand of JANXOE010000067.1, from coordinate 3,346 downwards.
CGCCGGTGCTGAACGTGGTGCTGCACCGCGAAGGCGCCGGCCACGGCTGGCTCTACGACAAAACCGAGCCCTTCTTTACGGGCCTGGAAAGCGGCTACGGGCGGCTGGTGGGCGGCTTTTTGCGGGTGCGGGGCCTGGCCTGGGTGGTGGTGGCCGCGTGCGGGGCCCTCATCTGGCTGGTGGGCCGGCAACTGCCCACCGAGCTGGCCCCGCTGGAGGACCGTAGCAGCCTGCGCCTCGCCCTCACCGGGCCCGAGGGCACGAGCTTCGGGGCCATGCAGAAAACCACCGACCGGGTGGCCGAGTTCATGAACGATTCCCTGCCGGAGCAGGACTTCGGGTTTGCCGTGACGCCCGGCTTCGGCGGGGGCGGCGGCGTGAACAGCGGCTTGGTGCGCGTGGGGCTGGTGCCGCCCGACCAGCGCCAACGCTCGCAGGCGGACATCGCCAAGTACCTCAACAAGGTGATTCCGCGCTTCAACGACGCCCGTATTTTCGTGGTGCAGGAGCAGACCATCGCCGTGGGCTCGGGCAAAAGCAGCCTGCCGGTGCAGTTCGTGCTGCAAAACGTGGACCTGGCCAAGATCCGGCAGGCGCTGCCCAGGTTCCTGGCCGCGGCCCGGCGCGACCCCACGTTTCAGAACGTGGACGCCAACCTCAAGTTCAACAAGCCCGAGGTGCAGCTTACGTTTGACCGGTTGAAAATCAGGGATTTGGGCCTGACGACCCAGAATGTGGTGGCCGCCGTGCAGGGGGCCTTCGGGGGCCGTCGGCTGGCGTACTTCCTCATCAACGGCCGCCAGTACCAGGTGATCGGGCAGGTGGACCGCGCCGACCGCAACGCCCCCGCCGACATCAGCCGCCTGTACGTGGCCAACAGCCGGGGCGAGTCCATCCCACTCTCGGCCGTGGTGCACCAGGTGGAAGACTCCAACCCCAGCACGCTCTACCACTTCAACCGCCTGAAAGCGGCCACCGTGTCGGCGCAGCTGGCCGAGGGCAAAACCGTGGGCGACGGCGTGCGCGCCATGCAGGCCATCGCCGACCAGGTGCTCGACCCCAGTTTCCAGACGGCCCTGGCGGGCTCCTCGCGCGACTTCGCGGAAAGCTCGTCGAACACGACTTTTGCGTTCGGGCTGGCTTTGCTGCTGATTTATTTGTTGTTGGCGGCGCAGTTCGAGAGCTTCCGCGACCCGCTCACCATCCTGCTCACGGTGCCGCTGGCGCTGGCCGGGGCCCTGCTCAGCCTGTGGGCCTTTGGGCAGACCATCAACATCTTCTCGCAGATCGGGATGATTATGTTGATCGGTCTGGTGACGAAAAACGGCATCCTCATCGTCGAGTTTGCCAACCAGAAGCGCGCCACCGGCCTGCCGCTGCTGCAAGCCGTGCAGGAAGCCGCCCAGCAGCGCCTACGCCCCATCCTGATGACGAGCCTGGCCACGGCCCTCGGGGCTCTGCCCATCGCCCTGAGCCTGGGGGCCGCCGCCACCAGCCGCGTGCCGCTGGGCATCGTGATCGTGGGCGGCATCCTGTTCTCGCTGCTGCTCACGCTGCTGGTGATCCCGGCCGTCTACACGTTCGTGGCCAGCGACCACAAGCCGCCCCGCCTCGGCGAGGGGGTGCCGGCCGACGCGCCGGTCCGCGAGGTGGCGGCGTAGCGGCGGGGCGGCCCGGTAATCGCCAGGGGCCCCCGGGGCCGCCGCAACGGTGCAGCGATTAGCGGGCAGCCGGCGAAAAAAACCGGCTGCCCGCCCCGCCGGGCCCGATTTTATTCTTCCAACTCCCTCCGCAGCTTCATTCGATGAGATTTTTTGCCTGGCTCGTTTTCTTTATCCTCGGCGCGACGGCCCTGGCGGGGGCCCAAACGCGGCCCCGCCCCGCCGCCTCAGCCGCTGATAGCGCCGCCCGCCCGGCGGCCCCCGTGCTCACGCTGGCCCAGGCCTTGCAAACGGCCCTCAAAAACAGCCTTGACTTGCAAATCAGCCGCGACAACGCCGACGTGCAGGACCTGCGCAACGCGCCGGGCTTCGCCGGGGCCCTGCCCACGGTGGGCGTCTCGGCCAGCAACAACGTGGTGGTCAACAACACGGAGCAGGAATTCAACACCGGGGCCAAGGTAAGCCGCACCGGGGCCCGCTCCACGCAGTACGCCGTGGGCCTGGCCGGCTCTTACCTGCTCTACAACGGCGGCCGGGTGGTGGCCACCCGCGCCCGGCTCGGCGAGCTGGCCCAGATCGGCCGGCTCCAGCTGAACTCGGCGGTGCAGAACGTGCTGGCCGACGTGAGCCTGAAGTACTACGCCGTGGTGCAACAGGAGCGCTACATCCGCACGCTGGCGGCGTCGGTGGAGGTGTCGAGGCAGAAGCTGAACCTCATCAAAACCCGCCAAAGCGTGGGCCTGGCCAACAACGCCGACCTGTTCCAGGCGCAGCTCGACCTCAACGCCCAGCTCGAAACCCAGCAGCAGCAGGCCCTGGCCGCCCGCCAGGCCACGGCCGATTTGCTCCGCGCCCTCACCCTCGACCTGAGCACGCCGGTGGCCCTGGAAGACACCATTCCGGTGGACGGGGCCCTGCGCTGGGCCGACATCGACGCGGCCCTCACCAAAAACCCCGACCTGCTGGCCGCCGACCGCCAGGTGCGCGTGAGCGACCTGCTGGAGCGCGAGGCCCGCGCCGCCCGCTTTCCCTCGCTCGGCGTGAACTCGGGCACCAACTTCGCCCGCAACCAAAGCGCGGTGGGCACCACGCTTTTCAACCAGAGCTACGGCCCCTACGCCGGCCTGAGCCTGGGCGTGCCCATTTACGCGGGCGGCGTGAACCGGCGGCTGGTGAAAATTGCTCAGCTCAACACCCAAACCGCCGCGCTTCAGCGCACGGCCCTGGAGAAAGATTACCGCCTCAACGCCCTGAAAGCCTGGCAGTCGTACCAGCAAACCTTGGCCCTGATGAGCACCGCCCAGGAAAGCTATACTACCGCCCGCCAGCTGCTTCACCTCGTGCAGCTGCGCCTCGCCGCCGGCCTCTCCACGCTGGTCGACGTGAAGCTGGCCCAGCAAAGCTTCGAAGACGCCGGCTACCGGCTGACGAATTACCGCTACTCCGCCAAATCGGCCGAGATTACGCTGCGGCAGCTCGCGGCCCTGCTCACGCCGTAGCCGACGCAGAGCAGGGCCTCCAGCGCCGGCTACGACACGGCCTTTGCCGCCAGCACCTTGTCCGGCGTGATGGGCAGGTCGCGCACGCGGCGACCGGTGGCGTGGGCCACGGCGTTGGCCACGGCGGCGGCCACGCCCACCATCGAGATTTCGCCGATGCCCTTCACCCCCATCGCGTTGATGTAG
>JANXOE010000047.1 GCA_025353745.1 Hymenobacter sp. | reverse complement strand
GCAGCTACCAGGGGCGTGTTTTCGAAGTTCAATTCAGCGAAATCCTTATGATTCTGCTCGGGCATGGTTTTCACCAACGGGTCCTCGCGGCCATCCAGGGCCAACGGCTGGGCCGAAGGCACGTAGGACTTGATGAACGAAGAATATTCGTTGAGCTTCCCCTTCATCGGGTAAGCCAAGCCGTTCTTCCTGCCACCGATCATGGTGATGGCCACCTTGTCTTCGGCGCTCATGTTCTTGTACTCGGTCGCGCCTTTGACGTTGTCCGAAGCCTGAACCAGCTTGTCGCGCGTGTCGCGCAGGTAAGCCACAATTGCCTTGGTTTTTTCGCGAATCTCTTCGCTTTGGGCCAGCACGGCCTTGTCACGGGCCTGGTTTTGGTTTTTGGCTACGGCGGCTTCAATGCCTTTTACCGTACCCTCGGCGGCAGCCGAGGTCTTATCGTTCACACCGATTAAGCTGTCGTCGATAAATTTAAATTTCAGCAGGATAGCCGAGTTTACCTGTAGCGCCAGCAGAGCTGTCAGCACGAGGTACATCATGCCAATCATCTTCTGCCGCGGTGTTTCTTTTGCGCCCGCCATTAGGGGTTTCCTTTAAAAATGGATAATAAGGAATCGTATAAGGTGAGCGGGGCCTAGCCTTGCAGGGGAGCACGCATGGCACTCAGCATATTGCCGTACACACGGTTGAGCGAAGTCAGGTTGCCGGTCAAGTCAGCTACTTGCTTCTGGAACTGCTCCGTGTCCTTGCCAGCCTGGGTCATGTTGTCCATGGCTTTGCCCAGCGTGCCGTAGAACTGGTTCATGGATTTGAGGTGCGTGTTGGCATCCTGCAACTCCATTTCGTACACGGCGTTGAGGGCCCCCAGGTTTTTGGTCACGTTCTGCACTTGCTGGTGGTATTCTTTGGCATCGCCGGTAGCATCGGCCAAGGAAGTGATAGCCGCGGCGGTGTTTGAGTAAGCCACGTTGATTTTGTCGAGCGAATCGGCCGCGGTGCGCACCTTCTTGGTGTATTCGTCGGTGACGTTGGTGGCATCGCCAAGCTGGCCGAGCTGCGCGGTAGTCGTGCTGAGGCGGTTCAGGCCCTGGCCCAGGTTAGCCAGTGCTTCGGGGGTCACGTTGGCATTTTTCAACATGTCGTCCAGCTTGCCGGTAAGGCCTTTTGCCTGGTCCTTGCCGTCGCGGAAGCGGTTGTCGTTGGTGCTCGGGTCATAGCCTTCGCTCAGCTCGGGGTACACCAGCGACCAGTCGTGGTCGGTGGCGTGGGGCTGGAAAGCGCTCAGAAAGAAGATGACAGCTTCTGTGCCCAGGCCAATCATCAGCATGATGTCGGCACCTCTCCAGTGCAGAATTTTGAACAGTGCACCAATGATAACCACCGCAGCGCCAATGCCATACACTTTGGGCATCACATCATCATAAAGGAAATTTTTCTTAGCAGCCATCGTAGTAGAGTTGAAAGGAGGGGTGTAAAAGAGGGAATTGTGGGTTGGTTGACAGGTGGTGTTAGTTGAGCTTGTTGTTGGTGCCCATGCCGATTTGAATCATCGAGCAGCGGAAACCAATGTAGGAACGGGCAGAATCCTGGTATTCGAAGTTGCGGGTACCGGTTTCGAGGAAGTAAGCGATGTCTTTCCATGAGCCGCCGCGGACCACTTTGCGGGATTCGTTGTCGTCGGGGTTGGTCGGGTTCAAGTCCCAAACCACGGGTACCGAGGCTTCCATGTAGGCATCGTCGCACCATTCGGACACGTTGCCGGCCATGTCGTACAAGCCGAAGTCGTTGGGGAAGAACGAGCCCACTTCAGAAGTGTAAGCGTAACCATCGCTGACATAATCGCCGCGGCCGGGCTTAAAATTGGCCAGCATGCAACCCTTGGTGTTGCGCAGGTAGGGCCCACCCCAAGGGTAAGTAGCTCCTTCGCGGCCGCCGCGGGCCGCGTATTCCCACTCAGCCTCCGATGGCAGGCGGAAGTTGGGATCGGCTGCGTAGCCGCGC
>JANXOE010000045.1 GCA_025353745.1 Hymenobacter sp. | reverse complement strand
ATTGCCCGCAAGCACCTCTGGCCCAAGCAGCTAAAGGAGCACGGCCTGGGCGAAAACGAGGTGAAAATCACCGATGCCGCCCTGCACCGCGTGGCCGACGACTACACCCGCGAGAGCGGCGTGCGCGGCCTGGAACGCAAGCTGGCCGCCGTGACGCGCAACCTCGCCCGCCGCAAGGCCGGCAAGGAGCCCATGCCCGCCGCCATCGACCCCGCCGAGGTGCGCCGCATCCTGGGGGCCCCCGTCTACGACCGCGACATGTACCAGGACAACGACACGGCCGGCGTGGTGACGGGCTTGGCCTGGACCAGCGTGGGCGGCGACATCTTGTTCGTGGAGAGCTTGTTGAGCCGCGGGCGAGGCAAGCTCACGCTCTCCGGCCAGCTCGGCGACGTGATGAAGGAATCGGCCATCACGGCCCTGAGCTACCTGCGCAGCCGGGCCGACGAAATCGGCATCGACTACCGCTTGTTTGAGCAGTACGACCTGCACATTCACTTTCCCGAGGGGGCCGTGCCCAAGGACGGGCCCAGCGCGGGCATCGCCATCTTCACCAGCATGGCTTCGGCCTTCACCCAGCGCCGGGTGCGCCCGCGCCTGGCCATGACCGGCGAAATTACCCTCCGCGGCAAGGTGCTGCCCGTGGGCGGCATCAAGGAAAAGCTGCTCGCTGCCCGCCGCGCCGGCATGACGGACATCATCCTGTGCACCAAAAACCGCAAGGACGTGGACGAAATCACGGCCGACTACCTCCAGGGCCTGCACATCCACTACGTCGACCGGGTGTCGGACGTGCTGGGCGTGGCCCTGCTCGCCGAGCTGGTGCCCCACCCGCAAAAGCTGCCCGTGCGCGACGAGCCGGGGCCCGCCGTGGGCCCCAGCGTGGAAGTGCAGTAGGGGAGGGGGCCCCGAAATAAAGTTTCAAGTTTCAACGCTGGCATTTTGTGTTAAATTTAGAACCTCATGCTGAGCTTGCCGAAGCATGAGGTTCTATTATTCTGCATATCTTCCTACTGGGGTTGATGAAGCACCTCTGCGCCCGCCGGCTCGCCGGTTTTGCCTTCGCATCGACGGGCCTGCTGGGGGCCCTGCCCGCCGTGGCCCAGCTCGGCGGGCGCTCGGTGATGCCGTTTCTGGACCTGCCGCCCAGCGCCCAGCTCGCGGCCTGGGGCGGCATGAGCCCCTCGGCCCGCAGCTCCGACCCCACCATGCTCTTCGGCAGCCCCGCGCTGCTGAACGCCGACATGGACCACCGCCTGGCCGTGAGCTACGTGGGCTACGTGGCCGACCTCAAGCAGAGCACGGCCGCCTACGTGTTCAACACCGCCAAAGCCGGCCGCCTCGGCCTGGCCCTGACCTACCTCAACTACGGCCAGTTTGAGAGCTACGACGCGGCCGGCAACGGCCTGGGCACGTTTGGGGTAAGCGAGTACACGGCGGGCCTGAGCGACGCCTACACCAAGGGCAAGTTCACGGTTGGCCTCACCGCCAAGCTGGCCGTGTCGGGCATCGCCGGCAACCGCTCGCTGGCCGGCGTGGCCGATGTGGGCGTGCTCTACAAGCACCCCACGCAGGATTTCACGGTGGGCCTGGTGGCCAAAAACGCGGGCTACCAGTTCCGGCCCTACGACGCCACCGCCCGGGGCCCGTTGCCGCTCGACGTGCAGCTCGGGGCCACCGCCAAGCCCGCGCACATGCCGGTGCGCTTCTCGCTCACGGCCCACCACTTGCAGCGGTGGGACATCCAGTACTTCGACCCCAACGCCGCCGTGCCCGACGCCAGCGGCGTGGCCAAGGCCCCCACCAAAAGCTTCGGCGACAACCTGGCGCGGCACTTCACCGTGGGCGCGGCCCTGGTACTGAGCGAAAACATTCAGCTGCGGATGGGCTACAACCACCTCCAGCGCCGCGAGCTGCGCCTGGAAAACACCGCCGGCGGGGCCGGTTTCAGTTTCGGGGGCATGGTGGCCATCAGCGGGTTCCAGCTCGACTATGCCCATGCCACGCTGCAGGCGTCGGGCTCAAGCAACTATTTTACCCTCGCGCGCACTTTGGTGAAGAAGAAATAGCGTCGGCCGTTGCGGGGCAAAAATGACTTCGCCGAAAACAACCGCGCCGTTTTTTGCCTTTTACGGCTTGCTTCAACCCTGCGGGCCCTCTCCCTCATTTATGCTCCAAGAACATTTTCTGACCCCGGCCCAAATCGTGGCCGAGCTCGACAAGTACATCATCGGCCAGCACGAGGCTAAGCGCCACGTGGCCATTGCCCTGCGCAACCGCTGGCGCCGCCTGCACGCCCCGGCCGACATGCAGGCCGAAATCGTGCCCAACAACATCCTCATGATCGGGGCCACCGGCGTGGGCAAAACCGAAATCGCCCGCCGCCTGGCCCACCTCGCCGACGCGCCCTTCGTGAAAGTCGAGGCCAGTAAGTTCACCGAAGTGGGCTACGTGGGCCGCGACGTGGAAAGCATGGTGCGCGACCTGGTGGAGCAGAGCGTGAGCCGCGTGCGCCAGCGCCGCCAGGAAGCCGTGCGCGCCCAGGCCGCCCAGGCCGTGGAGGAAGTCATCCTCGACGCCCTCATCCCGCCCGTGGCGCGGCCCGCCGCCAAGGGCAGCGCCCGCGCCGTGCCCGGCTTCGGCACGGCCCCCACCGACGACGAGCTGCTGGCCGACCCCCGCGCCGACGACGCCGACCTGAACGAGCGCACCCGCGCCCGCTTCCGCGAGAAAATCCGCAACGGCGAGCTCGACGACCGCCGCATCGAAATCCAGATCGCCCAATCGGGGCCCAGCGTGGGCATCATGGGGGCCCCGGGCATGGACGAAGCCGCCCTCTCGGGCCTGCAAGACATGCTGGGCAACATGATGCCCAAGAAGTCGCGCAAGCGCAAGGTGACCGTGGCCGAAGCCCGCAAGCTGCTTCTCGACGAAGAAGCCGCCAAGCTCATCGACATGGACGAAGTGAAGGAAGAAGCCGTGCGCCAGGCCGAAAACGCCGGCATCATCTTCATCGACGAAATCGACAAGGTGGCCACCAGCGGCGGCGGCAAAAGCGGGGGCCCCGACGTGAGCCGCCAGGGCGTGCAGCGCGACCTGCTGCCCATCGTGGAAGGCTCGGCCGTGAGCACCAAGTACGGCATCGTTAACACCGACCACATCCTGTTCATCGCCGCCGGTGCCTTCCACGTCAGCAAGCCTTCCGACTTGATTCCGGAATTGCAGGGCCGCTTTCCCATTCGCGTCGAGCTGCAAAGTCTCACTAAGGACGACTTCTTTCGCATCCTCAAAGACCCCAAAAACGCCCTCACCAAGCAGTACGAGGCCCTGCTGAAAGCCGAAGACGTCGTGCTCACCTTCGACGACGCGGCCCTGGAGCGCTTGGCCGAAATAGCTTTCGAGGTGAACGCCGAAGTGGAAAACATTGGGGCCCGCCGCCTCCACACCGTCATGAGCCGCCTGCTCAACGACCTGCTTTTCGACGTGCCCGACAAAATCGGCCCCAACGCCCACATCCAAATCACCGCCGCCCTGGTCGAAGAGCGCCTGGCCGGCATGGTGAAAAACCGTGACCTGAGCCAGTACATTTTGTGAGGTTTGGGGCGCACACGAAAAAGCCTCGGCCGAGTACGCCGGGGCTTTTTCGTGTGCGCCCCACGGGGCCCTCGATACCCGATATTGAAAGCAGGCATTGCCACGGTGGCGGCCAGGAGCACAGGAAATAAAAAAGGGCTGCCAATTTTGGCAGCCCTTTTGAAAATACAGCTGGATAAATTAAAACTTATCCCAGAAAATCTTGCTGGTTACTTTATCGCCTCCAATGGCACTGGAAGCAGTATTGTAATTAGCAGTGTTCAGGTTGCTTTCCGGGGTTGGGTAGGTAAAGCGGAGCGGAATCTCGCTTAGCGCATCCGCCGGGGCTTCCAGCTTGGGCGTGTCGAGGCGGCGCCATTCGGTCCAGGCCATCACCGGTTGGTCGTAAAGCGAAATCCACTTTTGAAGCCCGATTTTCTCTTTGTACGTGGTACCCGGTGAGGTAGCGTAAGCCACGCCGGGCTGGGCCAGGTAAGTGTTGGCGTTGGCGGCACTACCGCCCCACTCCTGAATAGAAGCCGTGACCGCCGAATTGTAGTGGTCGACGGTGGTTCCGCCTACGGTGAAGCCCCTGGCTACGGCTTCGGCCAGCAGAAATTCTACTTCCGAATAAGACAACAGGACCCCGGGCAGGTCAGGCTTCAGCAGTTTGGCGCCGGGCTCGGAGTTGCTGGAGGCATCGTTGCCCGCACCGTTTTCGCCGCCGACAAAAGTGCCGCCTACGCTGGGCTTATTGAAGTAAGCCGCCAAACGAGGGTCATTGAAGGCCTTCAACGTGTCAATAAAAAGGCTGGTGGCGACAAAATCGTGGCGCCCGCTTTGTACCAAGTCCTCATACAGCGGATTGGTGTTGGGCGGCGAAGCGTTAAAGTTCAATTGTGCCTGTTCGGTGAGCGCAGTGAACACGTTGGGAGCTGCTTGTTCCGCCAAAGTCTTGGCCTTCGCTTCGTCGTCGTCGGCAACGGTGAGGGCCAGGCGCAGCTTCAGCGAATTGCCAAACTTGACCCAACTGGCCACGTCGCCATTGTAGAGGATGTCCTCGTTGCCCATGCCCGCAACCGAAGGATCCAAGGCGGCAAGGGCCGCGTCGAGGCGGGTGAACAGCGAGCTATATATGGCCTTCGCGTCGTCGTATTTCGGCTGGGGCTTGTTGAAATCCAGCGCCTCCGTGTAAGGAATGTTGCCGTAGGTATTGACCAGCGTCGACCAAGTGTAAACGGCGAGAATCTCCACGCAGGCCTGCTGGTTGGCTTGCACCTTGGCTTCGACAAACTTGTTGTTCGGAATCAGGGTTTTGGCCTCATTTAAGTTGCCCAGCACGGCGTAGAGCGCATCCCAAAAGTCGCGGTCAATCTGACGGGTCTTGATGTCGTAGTTCGACTCGTCGGTGTAGGTCGTTTCCGTCCAGTACTGCACGTAGAGGCGGAACGGGTTCTGGTTTACGTTTGCGCTTACGACCTCGCGGGTTAACGACCGTTCGGCACTTGCAAAAAGCGCAGGGCCGGGCACGGTGGTTGGGTTCTTTACGTCAAGGTTATAATCCTTTATGCTGTCGACGCAGCCCGTGGCGAGCAACAGCGACGACAAAGAAATTAGGATAGTCTTTTTCATGGTCCGTTAAGTAATTAGAAGCTGAGGCGAAGGTTAGCTCCGACGGTGCGGGTGGTGGGGTAGGCGCCCCCCTGGTAGCCCAGGCCCAGGTTGCCCGAGCTAGCGATTTCCTCGGGGTCAGCATCGGGCAGGTTTTTGTGGATAATCCACAGGTTGCGGCCTACGACGGAGAAATCCGCGCCTTTGACGAAGCCCAGGCGGGTCATGAGGGCTTTGGGGAAGGAATAGCTCAGCGCCACTTCGCGCAGTTTCACAAAGCTCGCGTCGTAAACGAAGGCGGCATTGGGCTGACGCCGGTAGCCATACAGGCCGAAGTTGGTGTTGCTCACCCGAACGGTGTTGGGCGTGCCGTCCTCCTTAACGCCGGACTGAATGATGCCACCGCTGGTGGGAGCGTAGGAGCCGTCGGGGTTTTTCACGACTGGCGAGCGGGACTCGTTGCCCAAATCGTTGGTGCCGGCCGTTTCGGGCTGCAAGCCAGTAGCTAAGCCATAGTAGCGGTCGAGCGAGAATACCTCGCCACCGTGGCGAACGTCGATCAGGAAGTTGAGCGACAGACCTTTGTAAGAAATAGTGTTGGTGACACCGCCGCGCCATTGCGGGTTGGGGTCGCCGATGACGCTGTTGGGGCCGGTCTGCTTGTATTGGCCGTTGGCCCCCACCACCCGCTGCCCGTTCAGGTAAACGTAGTCCGTGCCGCGCAGGGCCCCGAAGGATTGGTTCACGGTGGCATTCGAGGAAATGCCGCCTTGGTAGGTTGCCAGCACGACGTTATCAACGCCGCTGTAGAGCGAGAGCACTTGGTTGCGGTTGCGCGTCCAGTTGACCGAAACCCGCCAGTTGAGGTTGTCGGTTCGCAAGGGAACCACAAATGCCGTCAGCTCCACCCCGCGGTTGCGCACTTCGCCCGAGTTGACGTAGCGGGCGTTGTAGCCGGTAGCCGTCGAGATGCGCAGGGGAATAATCTGATTAACGGTGTTGGTCTGGTAGTACGCTCCTTCGATTCCCAAGCGGTTTTCCAAAAATGCAAATTCGAGGCCGGCCTCGCCGCTGCGGGTGCGCTCGGGTACCAGGTCAGGGTTATTTTTGGTGCGGGGCAGCGTGGCAATAGCGGCATTGCCCAGGGCGGGGTTCTGCCGGTAGCTATCGTACAGGCTCAACGCCGGGGCACCTGCGCCTACCGAGGCGTAGCTCAGCCGGGCCTTGCCGTAGGACAGCCAAGGAGCGCTTTCGTGGAAGCTCTCGGAAAAAACGTAGCCCAGCGAAGCGGCCGGATACACAAAGGAATCGTTGCCCGGTCCCAGCGTGGTCGACTTGTCGCGGCGGATCGTCATGTCCAGGAATACCCGGTCGCGGTAGCCGAAAGTGGTGCTGGCAAAAAGGCCGTCAACCCCAACCCGCGTGTCGGTTTCGACCGGCGGAACCAGGGGGTTCACCGTATTGGTAAGGGCATAGAGGTCGGGCAGGGCCAGGCCGCCGTTCGTGGTGGCAAAAACGGACTGGTCGTATATGCGGCGCAGGTTGGCACCAATCAGGCCCTGAAAAGAAAAATTTTCGTTGATGGCCTTTTTGAAATTACCGATCAGGTCGAAGTTGGCTTCGCGGTAAGTATGGTTGTACCGCGAATAATAAGGAACGTAGCTGGCCTGGGTGCTGCCCAAGGCCGACCGCTCTTCCTGCAGCTCGTCGTACGAGTCCAGCGTAGCGCGGCCCAGTACGTTGAACCAGTCAGTAAACTTGTAGGTAGCGGTTACGTTGCCGAACGTGCGGTAGCGCGAATCGTTTTCGTAGTTCTTGTAGCGAACAAAGTAGGGGTTGTTCCAGAAGATAGGCGAGAAATCACCGTTTTGCGGGCTGTTCAGGTTCCAGGTGGCGTTCGTCTGGTCGCGGAAATAAGCGTCCTTCAGCTCTTTAATATCCACGTTGGTTTCCCACCACTGGCGGAAGTTGGTCATCAGGTTTTCCGAGCCGTAGCCGGTTCCGTAACGGCCCAGGCCCGAGAGGCGCGTAAAGTTGACATTGGCGCTGGTCGTCAGCTTAGAGGTCAAATTCAGCGAGCCACCGAAGTTGACGATGTCTTTGGTGATGCGGCTGTTGGGCAATACGCCGCGCTCCACGTTGTTGGTGTAGCCGAGCTTGAACGTGCCGTTTTCGTTGCCGCCGTCAATGGTAACGCTGTTGAGCGTCGAAACAGAGGTTTTAAAGAAAGAGCTCGGGTCGTTTTCTGCGGCTACCCACGGAGTGGCTTTGCCAAACGTGGGCGAGCCGGGCGTGTACGATCCCCACTGGCGAACCAGCAAACTCGGGTCGAAGGGGGCCCCATAGGAAGCATCCTCGGAAGAAGGCACCACGGGCGTGCCGCTCGCGTCGAGGTTAAAGTAAGAGTCTTGGTCGGGGCCGTAGTATTTGCCGTAGCCGCCGCCGTACTTTTTCTGGTATTTGATGAACGTGCTCTTATCGATCTTGCCCACCGTAATGCCCGAGTTGACGGTTACGTTCATGCCTTGGCGGCCTTTCTTGGTGGTGATCAGGATTACCCCGTTGGAAGCACGCTCGCCATAAAGAGCCGTTGCCGCAGCGCCTTTCAGCACCGTGGTCGAGGCAATGTCGTCGGGGTTGATGTCGGCGGCGGCGTTGCCGTAGTCGTAGCCCGATAGACCAGTTTGTTGGTCGTTGGTGTTGGTGTTGGCGTTGCTGATGGGTACCCCATCGACCACGAACAAGGCTTGGTTGTTGCCAAACAGCGACTTGGTGCCGCGGATAACCACGTTGCTCGAACCGCCCAGCGTGTTGCTTTGCGTGATGGCCAGACCCGCCACTTTACCCGATAGGCCGTTGATGGCGTTCGGGTTGCGGGCCACGGTGATGTCGCTGCCACTGACCTGCGTGGCCGAGTACGCCAGCGAGTTGCGGGTCCGCTCCACGCCCAGGGCCGTCACCACCACCTCGTTCAGCTGCTTCGTGTCGGTGGCCAGAGTTATGTCGATGGTGTTCGAGCTGCCA
>JANXOE010000009.1 GCA_025353745.1 Hymenobacter sp. | reverse complement strand
ACAACACGGCGGCCGGGCCCGCGCTTTTTAAGGCAAAAAATTATTTCACCGCGGCCTTTACGGCGTCGAGGCGGATGCCCATGTGGGAGGCGTCGTAGGCCGATTCGCCGTTCTGGATAAGCAGCAGCTGGGGCGACTCGTGGCGCACGCCGAATTGATCGGCGACCTGGGCCGCCAGCGGGCGAAAACGCAGCAGGTCAAGGTAATAAATGGGTACGTTGTCGAGCCCGCTGGCGGCCCATTGCCGCTCAATTTTGGCCTTGGCCGCGGCGCTGATGGAGCAAGTGGTGCTGTGCTTAAAAATGAGCACGGGGTGTTGGCGCGATTCGTCGGCGAGAGCGGTCAGCTGGGCAGCGTCGGTGAGCGGAAGCCAAGGAGTGGACATAAAACGAAAATTTAAGTTGTTGACTTAATTGTGGTTGACATAAAATAATTGGTTGGGCCACGCCCGGCACACGGCATACAACGCTGGGCGCGAACAATCATTCCACTTCGCAACAAGGCCAGGCTATTTTTTCTTTCGGCCCAGGCCCAGAAATCTTTTTTTGTGGTTGACGGGGGCCCCGTGGCGGTAGCGCAGGGCGTCGGCCCCGTCGGGGCGGGGCTGGTCGCCGTCGCCCCGTTGCAGGCGGGTGCGCGCCACGTCGAGGTGGCTGTCTTTGTAGGGCGCGGGGGTGCGGCGGGCCTCGCGCTGGGCGCGGCGGTTGGCGGCGTCGAGCTGGCGAGGATTTTCGGTCGTTATCTGAGCCGGGGCGCGCAGGGCCACCAGGGCCAGCGCCGCGCCCAGCAGCCAGCGGCCGCCGCTAAGGAGCGGGAGCCGGCACCGGGTCGGGACGCGGGGGGCGGGGCTGGGCTTTGCCATGGGGCTGGGACTTGTGGTGAAAAAGGTGGCGGAGGCCCGCGAACGGCTTAAACGGCTTGCCGGGCTGTTTGTGTACGCGCCGGCGCGCCAGCTTGGGCTTTTTCATGAGCCCGTTTTTGTCGTACTTGAGCTTGGCGCCGTGCGGCGGCTCCTTAGGCGCGGCGTCGGCCGTGGCGGGAGCGGTGCCGGCGGGGGCCGCCCCGGCGGGCGGGGCCTCGTCGGCGTCGGCTTTTTCCTTGCTTTGCTTGCCGGCGGCGCGGGCGCTTTGCTTGCGGGCGCGCTCGGCGGCCTTGCGCTGCGCCTTCAGTTCGGGCGACAGGGGGGGCGTGGGCAGGCGGTAGGGGTGCAGCAGCGAGCAGCTGCCCAGCAGCGAGCCCAGCAGCAAAAGAAAAAACAAGCGATTCACGGAGCGCACAAAGATGAGGGGCCGGAAGATACGCACGCCCCCGCCGCGGCTTCCGGCCGGCGGGGCCACTTCTTGGGCCCCGACAACGCCATCTTGCTCTTTTACCATTTTTTAGGCCGAAGCCGTTTCCATAGTGGCAAACGGGACGGCGCGGGCGAGCCGACGGGTTGGATTACTAGCTTTCAGTGCGTTGCTTTGGCAGGTTGTTTTCATGAAAAATATTATATATGCTTGATTTGTTGGTTCGGCGCTGGCTGCCGCTGGCCGGGCTGGTGGTGTTTGCCGGGCTGGCCGTGTACCTGGTGCGCCCGCCGCGGCCGGTGCCGGCCAACGCCCCGGCCACCGCGTTTTCGGCCCTGCGGGCCCTGCGCGAAGTGGCCGTGGTGGCCCGGCGGCCCCACAGCCTCGGCACGCCCGCCAACGCAGCGGTGCGCGACTACCTGCTGCGCCGCTGCCGGGCCCTGGGGCTGGCGGCCACCGTGCAGGACACCGTGGCCGTGGCCGCCGAGTGGGGCGTGGGCGGCCGGGTGCAAAACGTGGTGGCCCGCCTGCCCGGCCGCGTACCCGGGGGCCCCGCCGTGCTGGTGCTGGTGCACTACGACTCGCAGCCCCACACCCCCGGGGCCACCGACGACGGCGCCGGCGTGGGCGCGGCCCTCGAAACCATCCGGGCGCTGCGCGCGGGGCCGCCCCTGGCCCGCGACGTCATCTGGGTGTTCACCGACGGCGAGGAAGCGGGGCTGCTCGGGGCCCGCGCCTACGCCGCCGACACGGCCCGGCTGCGGCGCGCGGTGGGCGTGGTGCTCAACTTTGAGGCGCGGGGCAACGCGGGCCCCAGCATGCTGTTCGAAGTGAGCGACCACAACGGCTGGCTGCTGCGCGCCTTTGCCAGGGCCGCGCCCGTGCCGGTGGGCTCGTCGCTGGCCTACGAATTGTACCGCTACCTGCCCAACAACACCGATTTCACGATTTTTCGGCGGGCCGGCCTGCCCGGGCTCAACTTCGCCTACACCGGCGGCTACTCATACTACCACAGCCCGGCCGATACGCCCGCGCACCTCGACCCGGCTTCGCTGCAACACCACGGCTCGTACATGCTGGCGCTGGTGCGCCACTTCGGCACCGTTGCGCTGGCGCACGACGCCCGGGAGCCGGACTACACGTTTTTCAACCCCCTGGGCACGTGGCTGGTGCTGTACAACGCCGATTGGAACGCAGTGCTCAACCTCGTCGCCGGGGCCCTGCTGGTGGCGGTCGTCGCGGAGGCGCGGCGGCAAAAGCGGCTGCGCGTGCGCGGCTTGCTGGGCGGCGCGCTGGCGTGGCTGGGGGCCCTGGCCCTGGTGCTGGCCCTGGGCGGGGGCCTGCAACGGCTGGTGTGGGCCGCCTACCCGCAGTACGCCGCGTTCTACGACCACACCTTTTACAACGTGCCGGCCTACCACCTGGCGCTGGTGGCGCTGGGCGTGGCCGGTTTTGCAGCGTACTACGGCTGGCTGAGCCGCTGGCTGCGGCCCGATTCGCTCACGGGCGGGGCGCTGCTGGTGGTGGCGCTGCTGCAAGCGTTCGTGCAGGCCAAAGCGCGCACGTCGGGCTTTCTGCTGGGGTTTCCGCTGCTGTTCGGGGCCCTGGCCTGGCTGCTGCGCCTGGCCGGCACGCGCCGGCAGCTGGCAGCGCAACGGCCCCCGGCCCCGCCGGTGGGCGCGCTGGGCTGGCTGCTGGCGCTGCCGGCCGTGGCGCTGCTGGGGCCCACCGTGGCGTCGCTGCTGGTGGTGGCGGGCCTGGGGGCCCTGCTGCTGCCCGGGCTGCTGGTGCTGGCGCTGCTGTTGGGCTTGCTGCTGCCCGCGCTGCTGCCCCCGCTGCGCCCCGCCACCGGCCCGGGCCAGCGTTGGGCCTTGCCGCTTTTGGCGCTGGTGGTGGCGCTGGGGGCCCTGGCTGCCGGCCACGCCACCAGCCAGCCCACGCCCGAAACGCCCCAGCAAACCCACGCCTACTACGTGCTCGACGCCGACCGGCACCAGGCGTACTGGCTGTCGGCCGGCGCCCGGCCCGATGCCTGGAACCGGCAGTTTTTCCCGTCCCCAAACTACGCGCCCCTGCCGAAGCTGTACCCGGGCAGCACGCAGGCGGTGCTGCACCAGGGGGCCCCGCCCCTGGCCCTGCCCCCCCCGCAGGTAACGGTGCTCGCCGATAGCGCCCGCGCCGGGGGCCGCCGCTTGCGCCTGCTGGTGCGCCCCGCCCGGCCCGGCGTGGCAAGCCTGCGGTTTTCGCTGCCCACCGAGGGGTTGCGACAAGTGCAATTGGCCGGCCAGCGGCTGGCGCTGAGCGGCGCTTCGGGGCCCTACGCTTCGTTCGCTTTTTATGCGCCCGGCCCGGCCGGCGTTGTGCTTGAAGTAGAAACGGCCGGGGCCGGCCCCGTCGATTTGGTGGTGACCGACCGCAGCCTGGGGCTACCCGCCCTGCCCGGCCTGCGCCCGCTGCCGCCCACGTTCGCCGCCGCGCCGGGCGACAACAGCTACACGACCCAGGTGCGCAAGCATTTTCGGCTGTAATCCCCCCTGGCGCGGTTTATACGAACGCTGAACGGTTGTAGAGACGCGACCCTTCGCGTCTCAATCGTTGCAATCATTGCCAGCAATCAAAACCGCCGCCGGTAGCTGCGCCTGGTCAGTTGATTTTGTTGCCGCGCAAAAATTCCTCCACGCCCAGGCGTTTTTTGCCTTCGGCTTGCACGTCGAGTAGGTCGAGCCAGCCGTCGGCGGCGCGCACGCGCAGGTAGGAGCGGCCGTCGGTGGCCCAGGTGCCGGGGGCTTCGGCGGAGCCGGCGGGCAGGGCCCCGGCGCGGAATATTTTGAGCAGGCGGCCGTCGGGCAGCGGCGCG
>JANXOE010000008.1 GCA_025353745.1 Hymenobacter sp. | reverse complement strand
CGCGCCGCTGCCCGACGGCCGCCTGCTCAAAATATTCCGCGCCGGGGCCCTGCCCGCCGGCTCCGCCGAAGCCCCCGGCACCTGGGCCACCGACGGCCGCTCCTACCTGCGCGTGCGCGCCGCCGACGGCTGGCTCGACCTGCTCGACGTGCAAGCCGAAGGCAAAAAACGCCTGGGCGTGGAGGAATTTTTGCGCGGCAACAAAATCAACTGACCAGGCGCAGCTACCGCCGGCGGTTTTGATTGCTGGCAATGATTGCAACGATTGAGACGCGAAGGGTCGCGTCTCTACCGCTGTTTGTGGGACGAGAAACGGCTATAATTGCTCCTTGCTGACAGCCGACTGTTTACTGAAGAAAAAGATATGGTAGCCTTAGTAGTGGCCGTGGCCGAAAACAACGTCATCGGCCGGGCCGGGCAATTGCCTTGGGGCCGCATGCCGGCCGACATGCGGCATTTCAAGGCCCTCACCGTGGGGCACCCCGTGGTGATGGGCCGCAAAACCTACGAGAGCATCGGCCGGGCCCTGCCCAAGCGCCCCAACCTGGTGGTGACGCGCCAGGCCGGCTGGGCCGCGCCCGGCTGCGAGGCGGCCGCGTCGGTGCTGGGGGCCCTGGCCCGCGCCGCCGCCCTCGACGCCGACGTGGTGTGCGTCATCGGGGGCGGCGAAATCTACCGCGAAGCCCTGCCCGCCGCCGACGTGGTGTACCTCACCGAAGTGCACCATTCCTTTGAAGGCGACGCCGCTTTCCCGGCCCTCTCCCCCACCGATTGGCGCGAGGAAACCCGCGAGCGGCACGAAGCCGACGCCGAAAACCCCTACGCCTACAGCTTCGTGACGCTGCGCCGGCGCTGAGCCCGGGGCCCGACGAACCGGCTTTTCAGCAAGAAGGCCTTCCCTGCGTGCGCCTGCAAAAGGCGCTGCCGTAAAACCGCAACTGCCGTAAAATATCCCTGCCGTAAAACGTGTCATTCCGCGCTGCGCTCGGAATGACACGTTTTTAACTCGGGATGGCCCGTTTCATGCGGCTGCCTACCGCAGCAGCACGAGCTTGCCCCAGTCGTTTTTGAAGGCCTGGTCGCCGCTGGTGGCGCGCCGCGAGAACTTGCCGTCCGGGTCGTCGAGGCTCACGCGGTAGAGGTAGGTGCCGTTGGCCAGGCGGTCGCCGTATTGGTCGGTGCCGTCCCAGGCGAAGTCGGTGAGGTTGTTGCCCAGGTGCACGTTGCCGAGCTCGCCCATGAAAATTTCGCGCACCACGCGGCCCGTCAGGGTCATGATCTGGATTTTCATGTTGCGCGGCAGCTCCTGGCCCGTCACCGTGAACACGAAGCGCGCTTTACTCGTCACCGGGTTCGGGTACGGGTACACGTTGGTGATTTGCGAGGCGTTCACCACCGTAAACTTCACCTCGAACTCCTGGGCGGCGGCGGCGGCGTTGGCCGTGTTGCGGCCCTGCACGCGCAGCGTGTAGGTGCCGTCGGGCAGCGGGTTGGCGCGGCCGGGGTGGTACTCGAGGTAGGCCGTGCTGCCGGCCGGCGTGGTTTCGACGCGGAACGTGACGTCGGGCCCCAGCACGTTCACGGACGTGGCCGGGGCGTTGGCGGCTTGCAGGTACACGGTGAAGGCCGAGGCGTCGGCAATGGGCCGCAGGTGGTCGGTGTCGGTGAGCTGAAGGCTGATGAGCGGGCGCGGCGACACGATTTCGCCGTTGAGGATGTGGCGGCCGTCGAAGGCCACGTCGAGCACCGGCGGCACGCTGGCATCGGCCACCTTGAAGGGCAGCAGGTTCAGCTCGTTGTTGACGTGGGTGAGCTCGGGCAGGGCCTTGGGGTCGGTGGGGGCCGTGGGCAGCGGGTTGAACGTCACCTTCGTCGACAGATTACCAAACGCGCCCACCAGCGGCACCTCCACGTTCTGAACCAGGATGGCATCGGGCAGCAAAGGGGTGGTCACGAGCTGGACCGCCGACCCGAGCTGCCGGTTGGTGTTGCTGTCGAACACCTCCGTCTTGACCCGCAGCGGCGTGCCAAAGGGCAGCGCCGACACGTTTTCGAACTGCACGGGAAAGGCGAGCTTGCCGTTTTTGGTGGCTTGCAGCAGCAGCGCGGCGGGGTCGTAGGTGGCGGCCGGCACCAGGTCGCGGCGCACAATCCCTTCGGGCACGCCGGTGTAGGCCACGAGCCATTCGCGCAGCTGCGGGGCCACGCGGTTGGTGTCGGCCACGCTCAGCTCCAGCTGCAAATACGGGTAATCGACGGCCGAAATGCCGGCCAGCGAAAACTGCGACGACGGCACGGCGGCGTTCAGCACCTTGGTGTTGCCGGCCGCGTCGATGCCCAGCAGGCGCAGCTTAAAGGCGTTGGTGGGGGCGGTGCGCGCCACCTGGTGCAGCAGGGTTTTCCACTCTTGGGCCGGGCCGATGCGGGTAGAGGTGATGACGGCGCGCCGGCTCTGGGGGTCGAAGGTCCAGCGGCCGTTGGGGCCGGCCACGCCCGCGCCCTTCACCGCGTCGCGCTGAAACTGCGCGTAGTGGCTCTGCGACCAGCCGCTGGTGTTGTCAATCACCCGAAACGAGCTGGTGGCCCAGCGGCCGTCTTCGCCCGGCGCGGCCGCGGCGAAGCGCACCCGCCAGAACCACACCAGGCTGTCGTGCCCGGCCACGGCGGGCAGCGTGGGCCGCCAGCTCACCAGCAGCGGGGCCGTGACGTCGGTGCGCTGCACGAGCGGGCTGTTGAAGGCGGCCGTCGTGTCCAGCTCCACGTTGAAGAGGCGGGGCGGGCCGTTGGGGTCGTTGGTTTGGGCCACCAGGCGGGGCGTGCGGTTGGGCACGATGGCAAACTCGGAGGGGCTGAGCACCGTCACGCCGCCCTGCAAAAACGTGTAGTTGAGCGTGGCCGTGTTGTTGGTTTCGTCCAGCTCGGCTACTTTGTTCTGGTAGTCCAGCTCCACCAAAAACTGGTTGTTGCCGAACACGTTCACGCCGCCCACCACGGTGTTGGTGATGGGAAAAGAGTACACCGTGTCGCGCTGAAACGCCTGCCGGAACACCTGCACGTACACGTCGTTGGGCCGGGTGCTGCCGACGTAGCTGCGGGTCACGCGCACCTCCACCGGCTCGCGGGTGATTTTGCCGGGGTTGCTCATCCCAATGTTCAGGAAAAACGTGGGCGAGGCCGCCGTCACTTCCGCGGGCGGGTTGGCCGAAGCCACCGACAGGGCCGCGCTGCTGGCCACGAAATCGGGCTTGGGCGGCGCGTACAGGGCCAGCGTGGGGTCGCCCTGCCAGCCGGTGGCCAGCAGCTGCTCGGTACCAATTTCGTCGTTGAAGGTTGGCAGCAGCTGCAGGCGCCGCACCAGTTCGTCGTGTACCGCCGTGATGGGCTGGCCGTAGTACTTCGGGTCGTTGAACAGCAACCGGTACATCGAGTCCTGCGAGATTTCGAGGCGGTCGGAGTAGCTGAAGCCGTACTCGCCGAGCGAGCCCAGGGCCCCCACGCCGGCTTTGTTGAAGAGCCAGTCCTCCACGCGGGTGTAGCCGCTGGTGAACGTGTGGTTGCCGGCGCAGCCGTTCAGAAACAGGAACGGGTACTTGCCGGCGTTGGTGTAGCCGTAACCCGGGTTGGTGGGGGTTCCGAAGTCGAGCAAAAAGCGGTTGTTGGAACCGTGGCCGAAGTACGTGATGAGCGACAGGCCCGCGTTCAGCTCGGCGGCGATGTTGACGGCCGTGGGCAGCGACGAAATGATTTCGCGGGTGGTCACGGTGCCCCCGAAGTAGGGGCGTTCGGCCCGCACCTTGCTGCGGTCGAGGATGGACCGGAATTCGTCGCCTTCGGCTTGGTCGTTGCCGCCCACCAGGTGCAAAATGTTTTTGCGCCACGGGGCCGGGCCCAGGGCCTCGTGCTCCTTCAGCTTGCCCAAATAATTCAGCACCTGCTGCTCGTTGACGACCGTGAGGCGGCCGGTGCGCAGCTGGGCCCGGTAGTTGCCCGCGTAGAAATCGGCCGTCAGCAGGTTATCCGACACCGCCCGCGAATTGGCCGGCACCAGGTCGAGGCCCTGCTCGCCGGCCAGGCGGTAGCGGACGCCCCGGAGCTTGTCTTCGCTGGGCACGATGCCCTTGCCCAGCAGCAGCAGGTAGCGGTTGGGGTTGGCGGGGGCCCCGGCCACCATCCACAGGCTGAAGTGGCGCAGCGCCAGCCACGACCGCTCGCCGTAGTGGAACTGGTCGTAGAGCTGCGGGGCCGTCACCACCAGCGTGTCGTAGCCGCCGCCGGCGGCCGAGGCGCGGTAGCCCGCGTACAGCCGCGGGGCCTTCGAAGCGCCGTACACCTGCGGGTGCGTAATGATGGTGAAAGTGGCCTTGGCGTTGAGGTTGCGGAACACCACCCGCCGGGGCAGGGCCGGCACTAGGGCGGCCGCGGCATCGGCCAGCAGCAGGCGGCGCGACTGCGCGGCGGTGGCGCTCGGAAACACGAAGCGGGCCCCCAGCGGGCCCAGGGTTGGGGCGGCGGCGGGGGCCACGCGCTGCACGTTCCAGGGGTCGTGCACGTCGTAGCCGCGCACGCTGGCCGGAATGCTGTCCACCTCGAACGCGGCCGGCGCGCTCAGCAGCGAGTCGCTGCGAAAAAACAGCGGCCCGGTGCCAAACCAGCGGTTGGCCTGCGGCACCACGGCCCGCAAGTACGACACGTGGTAGACGTCCTTGGTAGAGCCCGTGCCGCCGGTGGGCCCCACGAAGCGAATGGTCACCTTGCCGTTGGCCCCGATGTCGGAGCGCAGCAGCGCGAAGCGGCGCACGGCGTTGCCGTAGTCGTTGTAAGTGACGGTACCGAGCGAACGAAACGCGTTGGGGTCGAGCGGATTGCTGTTCACCAGCACCTCCGTGGCGTGGAGCACGTGGCTGCCGCCGGTCAGGCCCACCTCGATGGTGGGCGCCGGGGCCGGGCCGGTGGCCGGCACGGCCCGCAGCAGGTCCAGGGCGTCGGTGAAGGTGCCCACGATGTTGCCCGTGTAGAAGCCCTCGCCCGACTCCAGCCAGGGCAGGAACGTCACGTTGTTGGGGCCGGTGGGCGCTTCCACGTAGGCCCCGGCTTCGGCTTTGGCCGACGTGAAGAGCCGCCACGCGTGCGGCGCGCCGCCGCCGGCCGACTGCGACTCGGCCATGCGCTTGCCCGGCAGGCTCGTGGGGCCGGGGTAGGTGAGGAAGTACGCCGCCGTATCGGTGTAAAAGCTATAAAGCTGGTGGGCCTGGTCGTGGGCGTACTTGTAGAGGCCGCGGTCGAGCTGGCCGTCGTTGCGCTGCCCGAAAAACTCCAGGTACGTATTGGCATCGAACGTGGTGGGGGCCCCGCCCTGGTACACGGCCACTTCCTTGCCGCGCCGCCACAGCTGCAAGCGGCTGGGGTCAACGCCGCTCAAGCCCGCTTGGGTCAGGTACTGGTAGTCAATGCGATAGAGGGCGTCGCGCGTGATTTTAATTTTGTAGTACGGCTGGCCCGGCGTGATCCACTCGTTGCCGAAGGGCCCCGACTGGGCCCGCGCCGCGCCAGCGGCCAGCAGCACCAACAGCCACGCCCACGTTCCCCAGCGCACCAGCTTGCAAGTATTGGTTTGTTTCATATCCGAATGGATGCGCCCGGCCGCCACGGCGGGCAATTGTTATTCAATAAATCTTGATAATCGATTATTTAAATCCGTAGCCCAAGCTCACGATCAGCGAGTTGGTTTGGGAGCTTTGGCCCAGGGCCTCCACCGCCAGGCGCGAGAGCGCCAGGTCCACGCGCAGGCCGCTGACGGCCACGCCGGCCCCCAGGCTGTACTGGCCCTTC
>JANXOE010000300.1 GCA_025353745.1 Hymenobacter sp. | reverse complement strand
CGGCCTCCGGCTTGCCCAGGTTGCTCAGGTCGGCGATGTCGGACTTGATGTGGTCGGCGTATTCGTCCCAGAGCGGGAACTCCATCAGCCGCTCGTGCACGCGGTGGCCGGCGGCGTGCAGCCGCTGCACGGTGGCTGCGTCGGCGGTGCCCAGTACGGCGCTGCCCTCGGTGCCGATGGCGCGCACGGCGGCCCCGGTGAGGGTGGCCAGGTCAATCACCAGCGCGGGGTCGTATTTCTTGGCAAAGCTGAGGGCGTCGGCCAGCAGCAGGCGGCCTTCGGCGTCGGTGTTTTTAACTTCCACGGTGAGGCCGCTGTGCATCGTGAGCACGTCGCCGGGCGCGTAGGCCAGGCCCCCGGGGCGGTTGTCGGTGGCCGGCACCAGGCCGATGACGTGCAGCGGCACCCGGTTTTTGGCCAGGGCGTAGAGCGTGCCGGCCACGGCCGCGCCGCCGGCCATGTCGCACTTCATCATGTCCATGCTGCCCGGCGTGGGCTTCAGGCTGAGGCCCCCGGTGTCGAACACCACGCCCTTGCCCACCAGCACGTAGGGCTTGGCGTTTTGGGCGTTTTCCGGTTTCCACTCCAGAATGCTGAACGTGGGCGGCTCGGGCGAGCCCAGGTTCACGGCCAGCAGGCCGCCCATGCGCAGGGCCTCAATGCGGGCCAGATCCAGGATGTCGGTGGTGTAGCCGGCCTCGTCGCCGGCGGCGGCGATGCGCTCGGCCAGCTGCTCGGCGTTGAGCTTGTTGAGGGGCGCGTTCACCAGGTCGCGGGCCAGGGCCACGCCTTGCAGCAGGCCTTGCAGAGCGGCCACTTCCGGGGCCGTCGCGGCGTCGCCCACGAGGGTGAGGGCCGTCAGCGCCGGGGCCGTGCGCGATTTTTCGTCGGTTTTGTAGCCGTCGAAACGGTAGGCCGTCAGCGCCAGGCCTTCGGCCAGGGCCAGGGCGGCGGCCGGCTCGTCGGTCAGGTTCTGAATGAACAGCCCGGCCACCCCGTCCGCCTTCAGCAGGGCGTGGAGGCGGTGGCCGCTGCGGCGCACGGCTTCCAGCACTTGGTCGGCCGTGGGCTTGTCGGCCAGTACAATGTAATAATGGTGGTGGCTGAAATGGTTGAGGTGCACCAGCGGCTGGTGGCCGGCCAGGGCCGTCGCGGCGTAGGCGCGGGCCGCGTCCGACAGGTCGCCGGCGGCTACGTCGGGCAGCGCGGTGGTGCCGTGGGGCAGCAAAAACACCTGGGTGGCCCCGGCGGGCGCGGCGGGCGCGTGGGCAAGACTAGGAAGCATACCGAAAGAATAAAGCAGAACAACGAGTTAATTTACAAACTTAGCAAAAAAGCCCGCCGTGCAGAGCGCGGCGGGCCTTTTCGGGGCGGGGCGGTTACCCCTTGGTGGCGGCGAGGGCCTGCTGCACGGTGCGCAGGCCTTGGAGCACGTCGGGGCCGAAGTGCACGTGCAAGGCCCGGCGCCCGTACTTCTGCAACGCTTCCAAATCGCCCTGGGCCTGGGCGCTTTCGAGGGTGCCGAAGGTGTAGGAGCGGCCGGGCAGCGGCAGGTCCTGGGCGTGGTCGGCGGTCAATTGCAGGAACAAGCCCGTGTTGGGGCCCCCTTTGTGGTACTGGCCGGTGGAGTGCAGGAAGCGGGGGCCGTAGCCAAACGTGGTGGCCGTGTGCAGGCGCTGCATCAGGTCGGTGCGCAGCTGCTCAAACGCCGCGTTCAGCTCCGGCGACTCGGTGAGGTAGGCTTGGATGGACACGTAGTCGCCGGCCTTGGCCTGGCCGAAGAAACCGGCCAGCAGGTGGGCGGCGTCCGGCGCCTGGGGCACGCCGTAATAGGCTACGCCGTCGGCATCCAACGCCTTTTCCTGTGCGGGCAAGTGGCCTTCGTCGGCCACCACTTGCATGAGGCGGTCGGTGGCCGTTTTGCTTTCCTGCACGTTGGGCTGGTCGAAGGGATTGATGCGGAGCACGGCCCCGGCCACGGCAATGGCCATTTCCCAGCGGAAAAACTCCTGGCCCAGGTCCAGGGCGTCGTTCAGCAAAATGGTGATGACCGGGTGGCCGGCCGCCTCCAACGCCTTGAGCTTGGCCTGGTTCGCCTCGTCGGCTTCCTGCGCGTAGCCCACGTACACAAACACCCGGTCGTTTCCGTAAACGCCCGGGGCCCCCACGGGCTCGCCGGCCACCGGCAGGATGCCCTTGCCGTGCTTGCCGGTGCTCTCGGCCGTGAGCTGCTCCAGCCACAGGCCCAAATCGTGCAGCGAAGGCGGCGTGACGAGCGTCAGCTTGTCGCGGCCCTGCGTGGCCAGCACGCCCAGGGCCGTGCCCAGCGCCAGGCCGGGGTTGTGGTCCACGGGGCCGTAGGCGCCGCAGGCGCGCATCATGCGGATGGCGCGCTCCACAATTTCGCCCACGTTCAGGCCGTAGAGCGCGGCCGGCACCAGCCCGAAGTAGGTGAGGGCCGAAAAGCGCCCGCCCACTTCCGCAAAGTTCAGGAACACGTGGCGGTAGCCCAGCTGCTCGGCCGTGGCGATGAACTTGGAGCCCGGGTCGGTGATGGCCACGAAGTTCTCGCCGGCCTTGTCGCCCTTCAGGGCCTTCACTTTGTCGTAGAAATAATCGCCGAAAGCCAGCGGCTCGGCCGTGGTGCCCGACTTGCTGGCCACGATGAACAGCGTGTCGGCCAGCGGCAGCGTCTCCGCAAAGTGGCGCACCGTGCCGGGGTCGGTGGTGTCGAGGATGGAAATGGGCAGGCCGTTTTCGCCCTGCGGAAACGACTTCTGAAACACGATGGGGGCCATCGAGCTGCCGCCCATGCCCATCACCAGCACGTGCCGGAAGCCGGCGCTTTTCACTTCGTTCACGAAGGCGTCGAGGGCGGGCACGGCGGCGGCCAGCGTCTCGGCCACCCGCAGCCAGCCCATGAAGTCGCGGATGCTCTGCTGCGCCGCCGCGTCGTCGGTCCACAGCGCGGCGTCCGATTTCCAGAAGCCCTCGGTGAACTGCTGGGCGTTGAATTCCTGCACCTTGGCGTCCACGGCAGCCTGGTACTTGCCCAGGGCCAGGGTGGCGGGGGCCGTGGGCTGGGCCAGGGCGGCCTGGCGCTTGGCATCCAGCGCCGCCATCAGCTTATCGAAGGGCTCGTTGAATTTCTTCGCGCCGTCCACTTCCAGCTCGTGGGCCAGGGCTTCGAGGTCGAGGCCGACTTTGGGCAGGGCCCCCAGCACGGCGTGCACCTGGTCCAGGTTGTCTTCCAGGCGCACGGCCGGCTGGCCTTTTTCGCGGAAAAGGTTCAGCGTTTCGAGCGGAATGGTGTTGACGGTTTTGGGCCCAATGAGGCCGTCCACGTACTTCAGGTTGTCGTATTTGGGGTTTTTGTTGCCGGTGCTGGCCCACAGCAGGCGCTGCGACTCGGCCCCTTTGGCTTTCAGGGCCGCCCAGCGCGGGCCGGCGAAAATTTCCTTGTACACTTGGTACGCGTGCTTGGCGCTGGCCACGGCCACCTGGCCCACCAGGGGCCCGGCAATCGTGGCTTGGTCGCCGCCGGCGGCCACCATTTTCTCTAGCTGCGGGTCGATCAGCACGTCGATGCGGCTGAGGAAAAAGCTGGCCACCGAGTCGATGCGTTCCACCGGCTGGCCGGCTTTCAGGCGGTCTTCCAGGCCCGCGAGGAACGCTTCGGCCACGGCCTTGTAGCGCTCCACGCTGAAAATCAGCGTCACGTTCACGTTGATGCCTTCGCTGATGAGGCGGCGAATGGCGGGCAGGCCCTCCAAGGTGGCGGGCACTTTGATCATCACGTTGGGCCGGTTCACGGCGTGCCAGAGGCGGATGCCTTCGGCGATGGTGCCGGCGGTGTCGTTCACCAGCCGCGGCGACACCTCCAGGCTCACGTAGCCGTCGCCGGCGTTGGCCGCGTCGTCGTAGAGCGGCCGGAACAGGTCGCAGGCGGCCTGCACGTCGGCCACGGCCAGGCCCTCGTAAATCTCGTTGGTGGTTTTGCCCTGCAAGGCCAGGGCCCGGATGGCGGTGTCGTAGTCGTCGCCGCCGCCGATGGCCTTCTCAAAAATGGCGGGGTTGGACGTGACGCCGCGCAGGTGGTCGTCGGTGATGAGCTTTTGCAGCTCGCCGTTGATCAGGATTTTGCGGTGAATAAAGTCGAGCCAGATGCTTTGGTCGAGCGGGCGGATGGCGACGAGTGGGTTCATGGTGGAGGGGTGATGGGAGCGAATACAGGTGCGAAGGTGGGCCTTCTTTCCGGAAGAAACAGCAGGGCCGGCCAGCAGTTTTGCCGGGCCGGGCGCGCGGGCGATTTAAATTTGCTGGCCTCACCCCTTACCGCCCGCCCCGCCCGGTGCAAGACTACCTGCTTTTCGTCGACACCGAAACCACCGGGCTGCCCACCGGCTGGCAGCGGCCCTACGCCGACGAGCGCGCCTGGCCCCACCTGGCCCAGCTCGCCTGGGTGATTTATACCCGGGCCGGCGAGCTGGTGAAAACCGAAAACCATTATTTGCGCGTGCCCGCCGGCACCATGCAGCCCACGGCCCAGGCCATCCACGGCCTTTCTGCCGAGTTTTTGGCGGCCGAGGGGCAGGCGCTGGCCCCCGTGCTCACCCGCCTGGCCGACGACCTGCAACGGTACCGGCCGCTGGTGGTGGGCCATTTCGTGCAGCTCGATTTCCACATGCTCGGCGTGGGCTTCCACCGGGCCGGGCTGCCCAACCCGCTGCCCGGGCTGCCCACCTTTTGCACCATGCTGCCCACCGGGCCCCTGGCCCGGCAGCTGGGGCCCCCGCCCGGCCGCGAGTACCTGCGGCTGAACGAGCTCTACGAACAGCTGTTCCACGTGCCGCTGGCCCGCCACCACGACGCCCAAACCGACGCCCAGGCCACGGCCCGCAGCTTTTTCGAGCTCTGGCGCACCGGCTACCTCACCGAGGCCAGCCTGGGGCGGCAGGCCCCGCTCGCCGTGCCCGCCGCCCCGGGGCCGTTCGATTGGCTGGGGCCCCGGGGCCGGCGGCGGCTGGCCTGGGCCGCCGGGGCCCTGCTCGCGGCGTTGGCCGCGCTCTACCATTTCTTCGGATAACATTTTTATGGATAACCGCCTCGAATTTCTGCAAACCGTCCGGCCCTTCGACGAGCTGCCCGCCGAGGTGCTCGCCGGCGTGGCCGACTTGCTCCAGGAAGTAGCATACACCAAGGAAACCCTGATTTACAAGCAGGATGTGACCAAGCTGCGCGGCGTCGACCTCATCGTGGCCGGCGGCTACGAAACGTTTTTCTACGACAGCGAGCAGCACAAGCGCCTGCTGGAAGAGTACGCGCCGGGGGCCTGCTACGGCGGCATGTCGATTTTGCTCAACAAAAAGCGCTCGATCCGCACGGTGGTCGCCCGCAAGGACACGCGGGTGTATTTTTTGCACCGGCGCGACTTTCGGGCCCTGTGCCTGGCCTACAAAGACTTTTTTCACTTCTTCACGGCCCGCTACGGCGAGCGGATGCTCGACGAGGAATACGCCCACTTCGTGCGCCCCACGGCGGCCCCCGAGCAGAATTTTATCGCCGCCGACCAACTTTACTCGCGCAAGATCGAAACCCTCGAAACGCGCGACATCGTGGACTGCACCGCCGACACGCCCATCTTCGAGGCGGCCCAGCGCATGGCGCGCGGCAAGGTGAGCTGCTTGTTTGTGCGCGGTGCCGGGGGCCGCATCGTGGGCTACGTCACCGACATCGTGCTGCGCGACGCCGTGGTGGCCGCCCGCCTCGACGCGGCCCGGCCCGTGGCCGACATCCTGGCCACGCCCATCGTGTCCATCCCCAGCGAAGCCTTTGTGCACGAGGCCATCCTGCTCATGTTCCAAACCAAAACGCGCTACCTGCTCATCGAGAAGGACGGCGATTTTGTGGGGTTCCTGAGCCGCAACAAGCTGCTGAGCGACCTGGCCCAGTCGCCGTTCATGTTCATCCAGGCCGTGAAGCTGGCGCAGTCGCCCCGCGAGCTGCGCCTGCGCTGGCGCAAGGTGCCCGAAATCGTGAACCAGCTGCTGAGCCGCGGCGTGAAGGCCGAGCTCGTCAACCAGGTCATCACCACCGTGGCCGACACCATCGCCCTCAAAGTTATCGAGGGCGTGCTGGCCGAGATGGGGCCCGCCCCGGCCAAGTTCGTGTTCGTGGTGCTGGGCAGCGAGGGCCGCCAGGAGCAGACCCTGCTCACCGACCAGGACAACGCCATCATCTACGAAGACAAGGCCAACGAGCAGCGCGAGCTGGTGCGCGCCTACTTTTTGCGCTTCGCCGAAACCGTGTCCGACCGCCTCGACCAAATCGGGCTGAGCCTGTGCACGGGCGGCTTCGTCGCCAAAAACCCGCGCTGGACGCACTCGCTCTCGCACTGGAAACGCAACTACCGCGCCTGGATCGACGACTCGAACCCGGAAACGGCCATGCAGTTTTCCACGTTTTTCGACATTCGGCTGCTCTACGGCGAGCCCGAAATCATGGCCGAGCTGCGCGATTTCCTGCGCACCGAGCTCGACCGGCCCCTCGACCGCTTCCTGCACTACATGGCCACCAACGCCTTGCAGTACGAGCCGCCGCTCACGTTTTTCAACAAATTCCGCACCTTCGCCCAGGGCGACCAAAAGGTGTTCGACCTAAAGAAAACCATGACGCCCATCGTGGACCTGGTGCGCGTGTACGCCCTGCGCCACCAAGTGTTCCAAACCAACACCGGCGAGCGGCTGGCCCAGCTGCGCGCGCGCGGCGTGTTCACCGAAAAAGAGTACCAGGAGCTGCTCCAGGCCTATTACTACCTGATGGGCATGCGCCTGAAAAAGCAGGCCCGCCAGCTCATCGACGACCTGATGCCCGCCACCAACTACCTCGACCCCAAGGAGCTGACCCAGGTAGAGCGCGTGACGCTGAAAGAGATTTTCAAGGTCATCGCCGACTTCCAGGTGAAGATCAAGGTCAGCTTCATGAAGGCACTGTAGGGCCCCGGGCGCGGGCCGCCGGCTTTTTCGCCGGCGGCCCGCTACTCGCTGAACATTAACCGGCTGACCGGGGCTTTACGCCGGGCGCCTCTCCGCACAACGGCCGCAACGATTAGCGGGCGGCCGGCGGAAAAGCCGGCCGCCCGCACCGGTCAGAACTCGCGCTGCACCACGGGCTCTTGCTGCCCGAACAGCGACGACTCGCGCAGCATGAGCTGGGGCTTGAGCACGATGCGGGGCGGCGAATAGTTGGGGCTGCGCTTGAGGATTTGCAGGAGCAGGTTCACGGCGGTTTCGCCCATTTGCTCGCCGCGCTGGTCCACGGCCGTCAGGCGCGGGTGGGTCATGGTGGTGAAGGGCTCGTTGCTGAAGCAGGCGATGGCGAAGTCCTGCGGCACGCGGATGCCGTGGCTTTCGAGCACTTCGAGGGCCCCCACGGCTGGGAAGGCGTAGGCGGCGAACACGGCGTCGGGCCGCTCGCCGAGGCCCATGAGGTAGTCCATGCCGTCGCGGCCCGACTCCTGGTTGGAGCGCGGCAGCGAGTACACCAGGCGCTCGTCGAAGGGCAGGCCGTGGGCTTCGAGGGCGGCCATGTAGCCGAGGCAGCGGTTGCGGCTGGTGTTGAGGTGCTGGGGCCCGGCGAAGTGGGCGATGCGGCGGCAGCCCTGGCGGATGAGGTGCGCCACGGCCTCGTAGGCCCCGAGGTGGTCGTCGAGCACCACGGCCGTCGAGCCGGGCAGGTCGGGCATCCGGTCGAAGAAAATGAGCGGCGTGCCCTGCTGCTGCACCTGCCGGAAGTGGTTCAGGTCCTGGTCCGTGCCCTTCGACACCGACACCAGGATGCCCTCGACCTGCGAGGCGAGCAAAGCCTCCACGTTCTGGCGCTCGCGCCGGATGTCTTCGTTCGACTGGCACATCATCACGTTGAAGCCGGCGCGGCTGGCAATTTTCTCGATGCCGTTCATCACGGCCGGAAAGAAATAGCCGTTGATGTGCGGCACAATCACGCCCACCGTGTTGCTGCGGCCCTTGCGCAGGGCGGCGGCCAGGCTGTTGGGCAAATAATTCAGCTCCTGCGCCAGCTGGCGCACCCGCGCCTTGGTGGCCTCGCTGATGCTGGGGTGGTCGCTGAGCCCGCGCGAGACGGTGGACGTGGACAAGCCCAGTTGTGCGGCGAGCTCGGCGATGGATATCCGCTTGTTGGTACTGGCCAAAGCGCAAAAACTATTAAATCCGACGAGGCGGGCCGGGCGGACGGTCGGGGCCCGCAGCAGGGGCGGCCCGCACTCGTGCCCAAGGTAGGAACGAATGCGGTTCCGGGCAACCGGCGGCACCCGGCCCCGGCCCCGGCGCGGGCTACCTTTGCGGCCCCGGCGGGCCCTTCCGCCGCTTCGTGGCCGCGCATGCATTCCCCCGTCAAACCCAAAAAACACCTGGGCCAGCACTTCCTGGCCGACCCCAACATTGCCCGCCGCATCGTGGGGGCCCTGCGCCGGCCCGAGGGCGTGCGCGAGGTGCTCGAAATCGGCCCCGGCACGGGCGTGCTCACGCAATTTTTGCTGCAAGATGCGGCCTTCACGACCAGCGTGGTGGAGATTGACCGCGAGTCGGTGGTGTATCTGGAGGCCACGTACCCGGCGCTGGCCCCGCGCATTTTCGCCACCGATTTCCTGAAGCAGGACCTCGGGGCCCTCTTTCCCGGGCAGCCGCTGGCCATCATCGGCAACTTTCCCTACAACATCAGCAGCCAGATTTTCTTTCAGGTGCTGGCCCACCGGCAGCAGGTGCGCGAGGTGGTGGGCATGATCCAGAAGGAAGTGGCCGAGCGCCTGGCCGAGCCGCCCGGCTCGAAAACCTACGGCATCCTGAGCGTGCTGCTGCAAGCGTTCTACGACATCGAGTACCTGTTCACGGTGCCGCCCCACGTGTTCGTGCCGCCGCCCAAGGTCGAGTCGGCCGTGGTGCGCCTCACGCGCAACGCCACCGAGCACCTGGGCTGCGACGAAAAGCTGTTTTTTCGCGTCGTGAAGCAAGCTTTTTCCACCCGCCGCAAAACCTTGCGCAACGCGCTGCGGCCGCTGGGCTTATCGGCCGAAGCCATGGCCGGCGCCATTTTCGACCAGCGTGCCGAGCAGCTGGGCGTGGCCGAGTTTGTGGAATTGACGAAGCTGGCGGAGGGGGAATTAAAAATTAAGAATGAATAATTAGGAACCAAGCGCGGGCTGCTGCCGGAACTCCACCCATCGCCCGACGGCCCCAGCCGCTCATTTTTAATGCTCAATTTTTAATTCAACCAATGTCCCTCTGCCTCGTCGTCGACGAAATGCACCCCACGCTGCTGCCCATGCTGGCCAGCATCGGCGTGGCGGCCGACTACCGGCCCCAGCTCACGGCTGCCGAAGTGCCCGGGGCCCTCGCCGCCCGGCCCTACGACGGCCTGGTGGTGCGCAGCAAAGTGCGCGTGACGGCCGACTTGCTGGCCCGGGCCCCCCACCTGCGCTACGTGGCCCGGGCCGGGGCCGGCGTCGACAACATCGACGAAGCGGCGATGGCGGCGGCCGGCGTGGCCCTGCTCAACGCCCCCGAGGGCAACCGCGACGCGGTGGGCGAGTTTGCCGTGGGCCTGCTGCTGGCGCTGTTCCGCCACCTCGTGCGGGCCGACGGCGAAGTGCGCCAGGGCGTGTGGCGGCGCGAGGCTAACCGGGGCGAAGAAATAGGCGGCAAAACCATCGGCCTGCTCGGCTACGGGCACATGGGACGGGCGTTTGCGCGCCGGCTGGGGGCCTTCGGCTGCACCGTGCTGGCCCACGACCACGACCCGGCCGTGGCCCCCGATGCCCACGCCGCGCTGGTGCCGCTGGCCGAATTGCAGGCCCGGGCCGATGTGCTCAGCCTGCACATTCCCTACTCGCCGGCCAACCACCACTGCGTGAACGACGCCTTCCTGGCCGGCTTCCGGCGCCCGCTCTGGCTGCTGAACACGGCCCGCGGCGAGGTGCTCGACCACGCCGCCGTGGTGGAGGGCCTGCAAGCCGGCCGGCTGTACGGGGCCGCCCTCGACGTGCTCGAAAACGAGCGCCTGGCCACGCTCTCGGCTGCCCAGGCGGCGCGGTTCGATTTTCTCAAAGCCGCCCCCAACGTGCTGCTTACCCCGCACATCGGCGGCTGGACGCACCAGAGCTACCAGCGCATCAACGAGGTGCTGGTGGGCAAGCTGGCGGCCTTTTTGGGGGCCGCCGGGGGCGGGGCGGGCGAATAATCGGGTTTGTCGTATCTTTGCTCCGAACCTAACGCAGGGAGAACGGTTGGCCGCGCGCCAGCCGTTCTCCTTGCTTTTTAGCCAACCCGCAAACCCACCCGTTCGATCATGGCCACCATCAATTATTATTCCGCCGAAGGCCTGCAAAAACTGAAAGACGAGCTGCAAGAGCTGAAAGTGCGGGGCCGCGCCAAGGCGGCCGAAGACCTGCGCGAAGCCCGCGACAAGGGCGACCTGAGCGAAAACGCCGAGTACGACGCCGCCAAGGACGCCCAAGGGCTGCTGGAACTGAAAATATCGAAGCTGGAAGAAGTGGTGGGCAACGCCCGCCTCGTCGACGAAACCAACATGGACTTCAGCAAAGTGCTCATCATGAGCAAAGTGAAGCTGAAAAACACCAAAAACAACACGGTGCTGAACTACACCCTGGTGGCGGAGGAAGAAGCCAACCTCGCCGCCGGCAAAATCTCGGTGAAGTCGCCCATCGGCAAAGGCCTGCTGGGCAAATCGGTGGGCGACCTGGCCGAAATCACGGTGCCGGCCGGCAAGCTGCAATTCGAAGTGCTGGAGATTACGCGCTAGTTTCTTAGCGCCGGGCGCTGGGCTGGCAATTAAGCGTTGGAAGGGCGGTGCCGTGAGGCCCGCCCTTCTTTGTGCCCGCCGGGGCCCGGGGCCGATATTCCGCGTTTATTTGCGCCGGCCGCGGGTGGCCCCTTGCCTGCCCGCCACGCGCCGATAACCGAGTCCTTAAGCCCCAATCCTGCCATGCCTTCGATTTTCTCCCGCATCGTTTCGGGCGAGCTGCCCGCCTACAAAGTGGCCGAGGACGGCCAGCACCTGGCTTTTCTCGACCTCACGCCGCTGGTCGAAGGCCACACGCTGGTGATTCCCAAGCAGGAAACCGACTACATCTTCGACCTGCCGCCCGCCGCCCTGGCGGCCCTGCACGTGTTCGCGCAGCGCGTGGCCCAAGGCGTGCGGGCGGCCGTGCCCTGCCGGCGCGTCGGCGTGGCCGTGATTGGCCTGGAGGTACCCCACGCCCACATCCACCTGATTCCGATGAATAAAGTGGCGGACATGAACTTCGCCAACCCCAAAATAACGGTGCCGGCCGAGCGCATGGCGGCGCTGGCCGCCGCCATTGCCGGGCAAGTGGCTGGCGGCAGCGGCCTGGCCGCCGCCGCCGCGGCCGGGGCCCTCGCCGCCCCGGCCGACGACGCCACGCTGCAACAGCTCCAACAGCTGTGCGCCGGGCTGGTCTTCGCCTCCGAAGCGGAAGCCCCGCTCGAAGCGGTGAGCTACGCGGCCCCGGCCGGCGAGCTGCCCACCGGCGAGCTGCTGAAGGCGCTGGGCGAATCGGCCCGCGCCAAGGTGAGCACCCAGGAGCTGACGCCGTTCCTAAGCCAGCACACCGCCGACAACGGCGTGCTGCACGACGCCGCCCAAGCCAACCGCTACAAGGCCCTGCAATTGTTTCTGAAGCAGGAGCTGGACGGCGCCCAGGTGTACGTGGTGGGCCCCGGCCCGCAGCTCCACGCCTACGCGCTGGGCCGCGACGCCAACGGCCGGCTGGCCGGCTTCAAAACCGTGCTCACCCAAACCTGAGCACCGATGCCAGCCGCCCAAGCCGGGCCACAAAAAAGGCGTTCCCCGCACGGGGAACGCCTTTTTAGCGTGGTTCAGGACGGGTGCAGCTTATTCCACGACCAGCTTGCGGCTGGTGGCCTGGTCGCCAATCTGCAGCTTCACGAAGTAGGCCCCGGCGGGCAGGCTGCCCAGAGGCAACTGCTGGCTGCCGCCCTGCTTGGCGCTGAAAAGCGTGCGCACCCGCTGGCCCATGGCGTTGTACACGGCCAGCGAAACCGGCTGCTGCCCGCCCCCGGGCACGGTGTAAGCAATGGTGGAGCTGGCGCGCGCCGGGTTAGGGTACACGTTGAAGGCAAAAGAGTTGGCTACCTCGCTGTGCGAAGCCAGCGGGGCGGCGCTCAGCACGAAGGCCACCGACTGGGTACCGGCAATGCCCGGAAAGCTTGGGTTGGCCCCCAGGGCCAGGGCCTGTCCGGCGATCTGCGGCAGGGTTTCGGAGAAGAAGACGCCGTCGCCGTCGGTGAAGGCCGCGAACAAATCGATGGTGCTGCCCGCCTTCAACACTTCGTTGGTGCCCAGCGACGACAGCGGAATCTCGATTTCCAGGCCCGCATTGTTGGTGTTGGCCGTCAGCGAAGCCGTGTTCAGGTAGGCGTATTTGGTGCCGGGCAGGGGCGTGCCGGCGGCGGCGGTCACCACGGCGCCGCTTTTGCTGCCCTGGCCGGTGGGAGCGTCGGTGCCGGGGACGGTCAGCGGCTTGTCGGACACGTACGAAACGTTGCTGAAGTACACGTCGCTGGCCATGCCCGAGGTGGGGCCCACCGACACGCGGAAGCCGAAATCTACTTTCTGGTCCAACGTTGGCTTGTGTTTGAGGGGCGAGGTCCCGTCGTTGCCGCCGATCAGGGCCGTGCCGGCGGGGGCCCCGGCGTTGGCTTTGGTGTTCAGGTAGAGCACGATGGCGCGGGAGCTGCCCGAAGCCGATTCGGCTGAGCCCACCACCATCAGGTTGAGGGTGGTGGCCGTGTAGCCGGCGTAGAGGGCCGTCACACCGCGGTCGGCGTCGAGGTGGTTGCCCGAGTAGGAAGCGGCCAGCTGGTATTTGCCCGGGCCGGTGCCCATCTCGTCGGCCGAGGCTTTGCCGTCCACCGTGAACTGTGCGCTGGCGGTGAGCGAAGCCGCCGTTAAAGCACCTATTGCAGCAAGAGTAAGGTATGGATTCATAGAACCTTATTGGGGAAAAGTGAAGGTGAGAAATGATGGAATAGTAGCGCATAAATGTAGGGAGGAGTTATATTTCAAACAAGCAATACTACTTTTTTATATCCATTTATTTCTTTGATTACCATCGAAATGTTCCCCTGGAAGGATCTGACGGCTATTGCTTAATTTCTGACTCCAAAAAAAATTTGCTACCCCAAAATGCTGAAACTAAAAAGCACGAATAAACCACCGCGCTGAACCTTGTATTGGCTTGATTTGAAGCATAATTGGTTTTTATATTTCGGGGGATTGCGGGTAAATCCCTTGGGTTAATTCACTCGCAGAGCAACCGCGGTCTGGCTCCTGCCACGGGGAAGACCTTTCCGGCCATCTGGCCGACGCCGCCGCGGCCGGGGCCCCGCCGCCCCGGCCAACGACGCCACGCTGCAACAGCTCCAACAGCTGTGCGCCGGGCTGGTCTTCGCTTCCGAAGCGGAGGCCCCACTGGACGTGCTGCACGACGCCACGCTGGCCAACCGCTACAAGGCCCTGCAATTGTTTCTGAGGCAGGAGGAGCTGGCCAGCACCCGGGTGTACGTGGTGGGCCCCGGCCCGCAGCTCCACGCCTACGCGCTGGGCCGCGACGCCAACGGCCGGCTGGCCGGCTTCAAACCGTGCTCACCCAAACCTGAACGAAACCGCTGCCGTAATCTTTGTTTTCCGATAGCTGCCATGAGCACCGGCTGGTTTGGCATTCCCTGGTACGTTTACGCTGCCATTTGCCTGGCAATTGCGCTGGTCTATAGCTTTGTTCCGGTTGCGCCCGTGAAACGCTACGCCTGGGCGGCCCGGCCCGTCTGGCGCTACCTAATCCTGCGGTGGTTTCACGCGGCAGTTTGGCTCCTGTTGGCGGCTGCCTGCCTGGTGCGGCAAGCTGCGGCAGCGAAAGGCGGCCCCGCGGCCAATGCCCTGGCATTGGCCGCGCTGGCTTGCTACGTCAGTTATTTAATTGTTTTGCTTCTCGAAAAGAAAAAGCGCCCGCTTTAGCGCCTCTCCGAAAAATA
This sequence comes from Hymenobacter sp., assembly GCA_025353745.1. Classification (GTDB taxonomy): domain Bacteria; phylum Bacteroidota; class Bacteroidia; order Cytophagales; family Hymenobacteraceae; genus Hymenobacter. Next base: position 95 of record JANXOE010000300.1, on the reverse strand, counting down.
AATTGACCGTCAGGCTCATCTGGCGGTCAATTTATTTTTCGGAGAAGCCCTTAATTCGCCCGGCCGTTGTCCACGATCTTTTGCAGCTGGGCCTG
>JANXOE010000284.1 GCA_025353745.1 Hymenobacter sp. | reverse complement strand
AATTAGTATTGTGGTAGAGATGCTTCGGCTGCGCTCAGCATGACGTTCGTGTAATGAATGCGTTTTTACTTCGTCAATTCCCCAAACACCTCTTCCAGACTCTGCTGCTCCTGCCGTAGCCCCAGCAGAATCCAGCCTTCCTGCCCGGCCAGGCGCGACACAGCAGCCCGAACATCAGTGCCCGGTGCGGTGCGCAGCAGCACTGCGCCATCGGGGGCCAGCTCGACGTGGCGCACGTTGGGCAACTGACCTAGCTTAGACATATCCACCGCGCCTTCAAACTCAGCACGTACCACGTTTTCGCCGGCGGCACGGGCGGCTAGCTCGGCCACCGGGCTGTCGGCTACCAGCTTGCCACGGCTGATGATGAGCACCCGCGAACACAGCGCCGTGACTTCGGGCAAAATGTGGGTGCTGAAAATGACGGTTTTATCCTCGCCCACGTCGCGAATGAGCTGACGGATTTCGAGAATCTGGTTGGGGTCGAGGCCGGTGGTGGGCTCGTCGAGGATGAGCACGTCCGGGTCGTGGATGAGGGCCTGGGCCAGGCCCACCCGCTGCCGGTAACCTTTGCTAAGAGCACCAATTTGCTTGTTTTGCTCGCGGCTCAGGCCCACGCGGCGCACCAGCTCGGCCACACGGGTTCGCAGGCCGGAACCGCGCAGCCCATGTACCGAACCGATGAATTCAAGGTATTCATGCACGTACATATCGAGGTAGAGCGGGTTGTGCTCGGGCAAGTAGCCCACATGGCGCCGCACTTCCAGGCTGTCGGTGAGCACGTCGTAGCCAGCCACACGCACCGTGCCGGCGGTGGGAGGGAGGAAGCCGGTGGCAATTTTCATGGTGGTGCTTTTGCCCGCGCCGTTCGGCCCCAGGAAGCCCACGATTTCGCCCTTACCTGCCGTAAAGCTGATGTTGTCCACGGCATTTTGGGTGCCGTAGGTTTTGGTCAGGTGCTCGATTTCTACCATTCGGAATAGTTTTCGGAATGAACGTCATGCTGAACTTGCCGAAGCATCTCTACTCCGTAAGTAATCAATGGCTTTGCAACGAAGCGGTAGCGATGCTTCGGCAAGCTCAGCATGACGTTCTGTTTTGCTGCCATATTTTATTTCTTGGGTTGCAACGGCCGCATTTCCGCTTCAACAACGTGAAAGTTGAACGGTGTTTCCAGCGAATAAATGATGAAGCCGGCAATATCAGCCGGGCTCATCATCGATTCGTTAGCCGTAGTGCCGGGAATCTCGTCGAAAAAGTTGGTTTGCGTTGAGCCGGGGCTGATGCATGTGACCTTGATGCCGTCATTCCGCACCTCCTTGAATAACGACTGAGAGAAGCCCCGCACCGCGAATTTGGTGGCGCAGTAGCCGGCCATGTTCTCGATGCCGGTGGTACCCGCAATGCTGGCCACGTTGATGATGTGGCCCAGCTGCTGGCGTTTCATCTGGGGCAGCACGGCGCGGGCGCAGAAGAAAGTGCCATGTACGTTGGTTTCGAACATCAACTTCCAATCGTCGGTTTTGAAGCCATCGACGGGGCCAGCTATGCCCAGTCCAGCGTTGTTTACTAGCACGTGAATTTCGGGGCCCAACTCACGCAAGGTGTTGGTGAAGGCTTTGGCCACGGCGTGCTCGTCGCGCACATCACACTCGAAAAACTGGAATCGGTCATGCACCAGGCCTTCGGGAGCAGTGCGGCCCCAGCCGGCCACGGCGGCCCCACGCGCTAGGAGGGCCTCCACGGTGGCGCGGCCAATTCCTTTGCTTGCGCCGGTTACGATGGCGACTTTGCCGGTCAGGTCCATTTATCTTTGGGAAAATATAAGATTGCAAATGCGCTATACGAGTTTGCGGCCGCAAGTTAGCGGCCTGGGATGGTTTGGAGTGATGCGCGGCCTAGGCCGCGCGGGCTTAGGGCTGGCCCTGGTGGCCACGCTAAGCACCTGCGGCCCCGGCCACGGCGGCGACTGCCTGAAAAGTACTGGCTCAGTCATCACGCAACGGCGTGAGGTGGCCGCCGGCCTGGCCACCGTCACAACCTACGATAACCTCGACCTGCGCCTGGTGCAGGATACGCAGACATATGCTGAGGTCCGGGCTGGCGAGAACCTCCAGGACGATATTAAGCTTACCCGCACCGGCACCACCCTGGAAATAACCAATACCAGCACCTGCAACTGGGCCCGCAGCTACGATACGCCCCGCGAGGTGACGTTGCACCTGCCGCACATTACCAGCGTATTTCTGCGCGGGCAGGGCAATGCCAGCACCGTTGGCCTGTTTCGGCAGGACACCATTTTTTTTCACCTCGTAGGGGCCGGTGATTACGACATCAATATTCTGGCCCGTCAACTTTATGTTGACCAATACGAGCTGGGCGATATAACCCTGCACGGCTCGACTGAAGAGCTGAATTTTACTCTTGGCGGTTCGGGTCGGCTTTTCGCCCAGAACTTAACGGCACGCCGCTGCTATTCCCAGATGACGCGCGACAGCGACGGTGATGCCCACGTGCAGGCAACTGGTATTGTGGCGGGTACCGTTGCTGGCTCTGGCACGCTATATTACGGCGGCCCTCCCACGGTTACCGACATTAAAGTGACCGGAAAGGGGCACACAAAAACCGAGTAATTAGACCCCTCCTTAAGTAAGGCAAGGGTGTCATAAGGCAAGGGTGTCACCCTAAGTCGCCCAGCTGTGGCCGAATCAGCAGCTCCTCCACCACGGCGTGAGCCGACATCGAAAAGGCCGAAAACACCGCTTCTGCAACGTCTTCAGCCTGCACAAACCGCTCGGGGGGCAGGTCGACACCGGCCCAGCTGGCGGTGAGGGTGGGGCCGGGCAGCACGGCCGTCACGCGCACGCCGCTGGGTTTTAGCTCTTCGCGTAGGTTTTTGGTGAAACCCAATAGCGCGTGCTTGGCAATGCCATAGGAGCCGCCATTGGGGTAGGCAGTGACGCTGGCCGTGGAGCAGATGGTGAAAATATGGCCCCGGCCCCGCGCAATCAGTCCCGGCAGCAGGGGCAGGGTCACGTCGTAGGCACTGAGTAGGTTCACGGCCAGCATCTGGCGTAGCTGCGAGCCATCGGCGGGCTCATCCTGCAGGCGGCCGGGCAGGAAAGCCCCGGCATTGTTCACTAGCACTTCCACAGGTTGGCCCAGGGCCAGCACGAAGGCCGCGAAACGGGTGCAATCCTGTTGCAGGCTTAGGTCGGCGGGCAGGGTGTGCAATTCGGCTCCGGCGATGGCGGCCGTTAGCTCGATGCTGAGGGCGGTCAGGTCGGCCGTCGAGCGGGCGCAGGTGGCCACCGGGAAGCCCGCCCGCAGAAAGCGTGATACTACGGCCCGGCCAATACCTTTGCTACCGCCGGTCACGACGATTAAATTTTTGCTGCTTTGCACTATCGGGTGGCGTTTTTACGTAAGGGGCCCAGCGCCCATTCTATCAGGCTATGATAACCCGGCGACCCAAAATTCGGTTTTAAATTCTCATTCCCTCTTTATGCTCAAAACTTTCGGCTCGTTCGTGCTTTTTCTGCGCGGCATGGTCACGCGCACCGAGCGATTTAGCGTGCTTTGGAAGCGTACCATCGACGAGGCCATCCTTATCGGGGTCGACTCTATCGTCATCGTGTCCATTGTATCGGCTTTCATCGGCGCAGTTACCTGCGTTCAGATTGCCTACAACCTCACCAACCCGCTCATTCCGCAGTCCACCATTGGCTACATGGTGCGCGAAATGACCATTCTGGAGCTGGCTCCCACCATCACTAGCATTGTGCTGGCTGGCAAGGTGGGCAGCAGCATTGCCGGCGGCCTGGGCACCATGCGCATCACCGAGCAGGTGTCGGCGCTGGAGGTGATGGGCATCAACTCGACCTCGTACCTCGTGTTTCCGCGCATTCTGGCGGCCATCCTCATGTTCCCGCTCCTCGTGATTCTGGCCATGGGCTTGTCCATTTTGGGCGGTTACCTGGCCGGTACGCTCACCGGCGCCATGGCCCCGCAGGAATTCATCGAAGGCATCCGCGAAGACTTTGTGCCCTACAACATCGTATTTGCGCTCATCAAATCGGTGGTGTTTGCGTTTCTGGTGTCGGCCATCTCGGCCTTTAAGGGCTTCAACACCCAGGGCGGGGCCCTGGAAGTGGGTGCGGCCAGCACCGGGGCCGTCACCAATTCCATCATCGCCATCCTGGTGGCCGACTTCGTGCTGGCGGCCGTTCTTTTGTAATGATTGAATGAGCAAAGCCGTGAACGAATGAATTCTGCCGGTGTTGGCGGTTCCCTTCCTTCGCTCCTCCGCTCCTTCCCTAATTCACTCATTGTGTATGATTGAAGTATCCAACGTCCAGAAAGCTTTCGACGGCAACCCGGTGCTGAAAGGCATCACGTGCACCTTCGAAACCGGCAAGTGCAACCTGTTGCTCGGCGGCTCGGGCACGGGCAAAAGCGTGCTGTTGCAGTGCATCGTGGGCCTGATGAAGCCCGACATCGGCTCCATCACCTTCGACGGCACCGTGTACACCAACAGCAAAGTGGGCATCCGCCAGGAAATCCGCCGCAAAATCGGGATGTTGTTCCAAGGCTCGGCGCTGTTCGATTCGATGACGGTGGCCCAAAACGTCGAGTTTCCGCTGCAAATGCTCACGCCCGAGATGACGCTGGAAGAGCGGCGCGACCGGGTAGAATTTTGCCTCAGCCGCGTGGGCCTGGAAAACGCGGGCACCAAAATGCCGGCCGAGCTTTCGGGCGGCATGAAAAAGCGCGTCGGCATTGCCCGCGCCATCGCCCCGCATTGTACGTACTTGTTTTGCGACGAGCCCAACTCGGGCCTCGACCCGGCCACCAGCATCAAAATCGACAAGCTGATCTACGAAATCACCCACGAATACAACATCACCACCGTCGTCGTGACCCACGACATGAACTCGGTGATCGAAATCGGGGAGCACATCATCTTCCTCCACGAAGGCCAAAAGCTGTGGGACGGCACCAAGGACGAAATCCTGAACGTGGAAGTGCCCGAGCTGAAGGAATTCATTTTCAGCAGCAGCCTGGTGCGCGCCGCCAAGCGCGTGGACGACGAAGGCGGCCTGGCCGCCATCAGCGACGAGTTCGACGCCCACGCATAATTGCCGATTTTGCCGGTTAGCCGTTATTTGGCCGATTGGCAGAATCCCAGCCTGGGGCCAGGGCCCGGCTCGCCCTTGCCTCCAAAATCGCTGCAAAGGCCCCGCTGGTGCATCCAGCGGGGCCTTTGGCGTGTGGGGGCCGGGGCCCTAACCGGTGGGCCGCAGCAGCTCCAGGTGGCCCAGGTGGTGCTGCCCGTGCCAGGCGTACTGCACCAGGGCTTGCTCCAGGGTGAACGTCTTTTGGGTGCCGGGGTTGTAAAAGGTGCGTTGCCACTGCGCTTCGTCGAGGTGCTGGAGCAGCACGCCCCAGCGCGTGTGCAGGGCCTCCAGCAAGGCCAGCGACACGGTGATGGGCGTGGCGGCCACGTCGGGCAGCGCGGCCCAGCCTTTCTCTTCGTAGGGGCGGATGGTGGGGGCCTCCTCCGTCAGGGCCAGCCGGAACCGGGCGTAGGCGTTCATGTGCGAATCGGCCACGTGGTGAATGACCTGGCGGCCGTTCCAGCCACCGGGGCGGTAGGGCTGCTCCAGCCGCACGCCGCCCACCCCGCGGGCCGCGGCGGCGAGGCGGGCCGGCAAGTCGGCGATTTGCTGAAGGTAAGGCCCGCGCCCGGCGGCCCCGAGGGGCGCAACAGGCAATTGGGGCAAGCCAACGGGGTAGCGCAGGGCGTCGTCGGAAGTAGGCATAAAACAAGCAGCAGGAAAAATTAAAAAGATAAAAGCGCCTTCCCAAGTTCGGGAAGGCGCTTTTTCATGTCTAAACAAAAGATAAAGTAATCAGCAAAACCATTGGTTATTAGCCGTTGCGCTTGTTCAGCTCGTCGCGGATTTTGGCTGCTTTTTCGTAGTCTTCTTTGTCGAGGGCCTGGGCGAGCATTTTGGTCAGCTCTTCCACCGGTACCTGGCCGCTGGGCTCGGCCGGGGCGCGCGGGGCGCGGGGCGTTTCCGATTCGCCTTCCGACTCGTCTTCGTCGTCGTCCTCGTCGTCGGTTTCTTCGCTGCCTTCGTCCAGGTCGGAGAGGATGATGCCGGCCTCGCTGAGCACGCTTTCCACCGTGAAGATGGGCACGTCGAAGCGCAGGCCGATGGCGATGGCGTCGGAGGGCCGGGCGTCGATTTCAAACGTGGTGGCCCCGTCCGAGCACACGATGCGCGAGTAAAACACGCCTTCCTTGAGGTCGGAAATCACCACTTCGATGATGGCCACGTGGACGTGCTCGGCAAACGACTTGAACAAGTCGTGCGTGAGCGGCCGGGTGGGACTGATTTTCTCGATCTGAATGGCAATGCTTTGGGCCTCAAACATGCCGATGATGATGGGCAGGCGGCGGTTGCCGTGCTTTTCGCCCAGTATCAGCGCAAACGAGCCCGATTGCGACTGGCTGGAGGAAAGGCCTAAAATTTCAAGCTGGATTTTTTTCAAGGGAATTGGCTACCGCTGACCTGCGGTTGGGGCCCCGGGGCGGGGCCTTAGAAGGTAAAATGGATTTTGTACGGCAAATAAAGAAGAACTGCCCAGAACAAAAGCGCAACGGGCAAAAAAAGAACTTGGGGCCCCGGAATATATTCCCGGGGCCCCAAGCCTGTTCTGGCGCACCTGTGCTAGTTCAAAGCCTTTACGGCGGCCGTCAGCTTGGGCAGCACGTCGAACACGTCGCCCACAATGCCGTAGTCGGCTGCTTTAAAAAACGGTGCCTCGGGGTCTTTGTTGATGACCACGATGACCTTCGAGCTGTTCACGCCGGCCAGGTGCTGGATGGCCCCGGAAATGCCGCAGGCAATGTACAGGTTGGGCGAAATGGTGATGCCCGTCTGGCCCACGTGCTCGTGGTGGGGGCGCCAGTCCACGTCGCTCACCGGCTTGGAGCAGGCCGTGCCGGCGTGCAGGGCCTTGGCCAGGTCTTCGATCAGGTGCCAGTTTTCGGGGCCCTTCATGCCGCGGCCGCCGGATACCACCAGCTCGGCTTCGGGCAGCAGCACGCCGCCGGTTTGCTCCTGCATCACCACCTGCTGGGGGGCATCGGCAAAGTCGGCGTCCGCGAGCTGGGCCGCGAAGGCCGCCACTTCGGCGGTTTTGCCGGCGTCGTGCTGCGCTTCGATGGAATTCTTTTTCACGGCGATGATTTTGCGCTCGCCGCTCAGCACCACGTCCGAAAACGCTTTGCCCGAGAAGGCCCCGCGCTTCACCACAAACCGGCCGCCGTCGGTTTTGGGCAGCTCCACCACGTTGGTGGCCAGGCTCGCCCGGAGGCGCACCGACAGGCGCGAGCCCACGGCGGCCCCGATGTTGGAGTTGGCCAGCACGATGATTTTGGCCTGCTCCTGCCCGGCCGCCGTGGCGATGAGCTTGGTGTAGGCGTTGTTCACAAAATCTTTCAGGCGGGGCTCGCGGTCGTACAGCACCTTGGCAATGCCCTGCTCGCCGAGCTTGGCCAGGCTGGCCTCGCTGGCCTCGCCCACGGCAATGGCCGTGGCCGTGGTGCCCAGCTGCGCCGCCACCTGGGCGCCGTAGGTGGCCACTTCGAGCGAAGACTTTTTCACTTCGCCCTTATCGCATTCAACAACAACTAGTACGGACATAATCTTGAGAGTTATGATTTCTGAATTATCGCTTATTGAATTAAAAGACCCGAGTCAATAGCGTCGCCGTTAAAAACCCATCATTCAACACGCATAATTTCTTTAGATGACTTTGGCTTCGTTGCGCAGCAGCTTGATCAACTCGCCGGCGTTTTCGGCGTCAATGAGCTTGACGCCCTGCTTTTTGGGGGGCAGCGCGAATTCGGCCACCTGGGTGCGGGCGGGCTCGCCCACGGCGGGCACCACCTTCAGGGGCTTGGTGCGGGCCGTCATGATGCCGCGCATGTTGGGGATGCGGGGCTCGCACATGGGCTGCTGGCACGAGGCCACGAAGGGCGTGTTGACTTGCACGATTTCCTTGCCGCCTTCGATTTCGCGCTCCAGCGTGGCCGTGTTGCCGGCCAGGTCCAGCTTCATGGCCGGGGCCACGGTGGGGATGCCCAGCAGCACGCCCACCATGCCGTGCACCTGAAAGCCGTTGTAATCAATGCTTTCCTTGCCCATCAGAATCACGTCGTAGGCGCCTTCCTTGGCCACGGCCGCGATTTGCTCGGCCACGAAGTAAGCGTCCTGCGGGGCGGCGTTGACGCGGATGGCGTCGTCGGCCCCGATGGCCAGGGCCTTGCGGATATTGGGCTCGGTGTCGGCCTCGCCCACGTTGAGCACCGTGACGGTGCCGCTGCCGGCGGCTTCCTTCAGCTCGATGGCGCGGGTGAGGGCGTATTCGTCCCAGGGATTGATCACGAACTGCACCCCGGCTTTGTTAAACTCCTTGTTATCGGGCGTAAAGCTGATTTTGGTGGTCGTGTCGGGCACGTTGGAAATGCAAACCAGAAACTTCATCTAAGCAATATTTGGGTGGCGAAATAGGACAAACTAGGCGGCATGCATAACAACCGGCCGGATGGGCCGGGGGTTTGGCGGCGGCTCGGTTGTCAGGAGAATATATATACGACACAAAAGCCGCACTTTTGCCGGCCCAAAGATAGCCAAATCTCCCACTCCCGATGAGCGCCGCCCCCTCCCGTTTAGAACAGTTGTTAGCCTTTTACGCCGCCGACCCCGCCGACCCGTTCACCATTTATGCGCTGGCCACCGAGTACCGCGCCGCCGAGCCGCTGCTGGCGTGGGAATATTACCAAAAACTGCTGGCCGAGCACCCCGATTACGTGGGCACCTACTACCACGCCGGCAAGCTGCTCGAAGGCTTCGGCCGCCAGGACGAGGCCGAGCGGGTGTACCGCCAGGGCTTGGTGGTGAGCCGCAAAGCCGGCCAATTGCACGCCGCCAGCGAGCTGCAACAGGCCCTGAACAGCTGCCTGGGCCTGGACTACGAGGACGAATAAGGCGGGCCGCGCGGGTCCAGACGCGGCGCTTTGCCGTAGCTTCCGCCGCCGTTCGGCTTTTTTCTCTTTTGCTTGTGTCGAAGCGCGTTGTTCGCTTGCTTATCTGCGCCCTGGCCCTGGGTACGGCCCCGGCGCGGGCCCAGGGCCTGCCGCCCAATCCGCCGCCGCCCACGCCCGACCCGCTGGGGCCCGGGGCGGGCATTCACACCGGCCGGCTGATCGGCGTGGTGGCGGGCACGGCCGTGGTGTACGCCCTCACGTCGTATTTGCTGGGCAAAACCTGGTACACCAAGCGCGTACCGTTCCACGCCTTCGACGACAACGGCGAGTGGCTGCAAATGGACAAAGTGGGCCACGCCACCACCGCCTACGCCATCAGCCGGGGCGAGTACGAGCTGTTTCGCTGGAGCGGCGTGCCCGACCGCACCGCCGTGCTCACCGGGGGCCTCATCGCGCTGCTCTACCAGAGCACCATCGAGGTGTTCGACGGCTACTCTGAAGGCTGGGGCTTTTCGAAGGGCGACATGGCGGCCAACGCGGCCGGCATTGCCTTGTTCGTGGGCCAGCAGTACGGCTTCGGGGCGCAGAAAGCGAGCCTGCGCTACGGCTTCAGCCGCAGCCTCTACGCCAGGTACCGGCCCGAGTTGCTGGGGGCCAGCCGCGGGGCCCAGATGCTGAAGGACTACAACGGCCAGCAGTACTGGCTGTCGGTGAACGTGGCGTCGGTGCTGCCCGTGGGGCCCTCCTTCCCGCGCTGGCTGAACCTCGACCTGGGCTACAGCGGCAGCGGCCTGACCGGCGGCCACGCCAACCCGCCCCTGTACGGGGCCGACGGCCGGCCCGTGGTGTTCCGGCGCGTGCGCCAGTTCTACCTCTCGCCCGACGCCGACTTTGCCCGCCTCGTGCCGGCCGGCTCCACCGGGCGAATGCTGCTGGGGGCCACCCAATTCATCAAGCTGCCCGCGCCCTCGCTCGAATTCAACCCGCGCGACGGCTTCCGCTGGCACCCGCTGCTGCCGGCGGCCGACTAGGCGCTAACTAATTAGGACAGCAGTGCATAGCGTGGCGTCAATATTGATAAGCGACTAGACACCAACGATTTCCATTCTATTAGGGGGTGTTATCAAAAAAACTTCATCTAAAACACTCCAAATCTTCATCTTGCTATCATTGCCCCGGGCCCAATTTTAACTTCCAGTACTGCGGAACCCGGATGTGCCGGGGCCAAGCTGCACTTTTTAACTCGTTATGTTGCGCTCATTTTTGCTGTTGGTTGGTGGGGTGTTGGGTTGTGAGTTTGGGGCGATGGCCCAGCCGGGGGCCCTGGCCCCGGCCCCGGTTGCGCGGGCATCGGCGGTGCCCGCGGCCCACGCGGCCCCCGACACGGTGCGCCTGACGCTGGCCGCCGCCGAACAGCGCTTTTGGCAAGGCAACTTCCAGCTGCTGGCCCAGCGCTACAACGTCACGGCCGCCCAGGCCCAGATTCTGCAAGCCCGCCTGTGGGACAACCCGACGGTGAGCATGGAGCAGAACATCCATAACCCCCAGACCGGCCGCACGTTCGACTTTTCCAGCACGGGCGAAACCATTTTTCAGGTACAGCAGCTGTTCGCCATCGCCGGGCGGCGCAAAGCGGCCGCCAACGTGGCCCAGGCCGCCTCGCAGGTCGAGCAGTACAATTTGCAGGATTTGCTGCGCACGCTGCGCTTCCAGCTGCGCTCGGCCTACTACGACTTGTACTACAAGCAGCGCACGCTGGCCGTGTACGACCAGGAAATCAACTCGTTCCAGCGCATCATCCCGGCCTACCAGCTGCAGTACGAAAAAGGCAACATCGCCCAAAAAGAAGTGGTGCGCCTGCGGGCGTTCCTGTTCGGGCTCCAGAACCAGCGCCAGCAGCTGTTTGTGGACATGGCCCCCAACCTGAGCGATTTGCGGGTGCTGATGCGCGACACGACCGGCGCTTACCTGCTGCCGCAGGTGGACCCCGCCCGCACCCGCGACCTGAGCCTGGGGCCCTACTCGGCCCAGCAGCTCGCCGATTCGGCCCAGGTGCTGCGCGGCGACCTGCTCTCGCGCACCGCCTTCTTGCAGCAGCAGGGCCAGAACCTGCGCTACCAGCGCGCCCTGGTGGCCCCCGACCTGCTGGTGGGCTACACCTACGACCGGGCCGGCTCCTACATCAACAACTACAACGCCCTGACGCTGGGCGTGTCCGTGCCCGTTTTCAACCGCAACCAGGGCAACATCCGCACGGCCAGGGCCCTCATCGAGGGCGGCAAGGCCCAGCTCGGCCAGGCCCGCTTGGTGGTGCAGAACGAGGTGCAGCAGAACTACCAGCTCGTGGGCCTGATCGACGCGCAGTTCCAGCAGTCGGACCGCGACACGAGCCCGTTCGACCGCATCATCGGCGGCATCGAGCAGGCGTACGCCCGGCGGCTCATCGGCTTGGTCGAGTTCCTGGACTACTACCAGTCTTACAACGACAACCTGGTGCAGCTCAACCAGCTGCGCGCCAGCCGGATGCGGGCGTTTGAGCAGTTGAACGCGGCCGTGGGCCGGCCGGTGTTCCGGGCCGAGTAGGCGGCCGGATTTGGGCCGATGGCGGGGCCGTTAGTTAATACCTCGCAATTGGTTCGTGCACAAAGTTTTACCCTTATCTGTCGCCACTCATAAAAGCTAACAGCCGCTAGCTCCTAGCCATCAGCCAAAACCAATGAACCGCATTCCCTTTGCCCTGCTGGCCGCCGCTGCCCTGGCCGGCTGCTCCAAACCCGAAGTCAAAGAAGAAAAGAAGGAAGGTTTCCGGCTCTCCGACACCATGATGCAGCAAATCGTGCTCGACACCGTGCGCCTGCGCCCGGTGCAGGACGAGCTGGTGCTGACCGGCGAAATTGCGGCCGACGGCGACAAAACCGTGAAAGTGTACCCGCTGGTGGGCGGCGTGGTGGACCAGCTCCACGTGCAGCTCGGCGACAAGGTGGCCAAGGGCCAGGTGCTGGCAATCATCAAATCGAGCGAGATTGCCGACGTGCAGAACCAAACCACGGCCGCCACGTCCGACCTCGACATTGCCCGGAAAAACCTGGACGTGGCCGAGGACATGTACAAGGCCGGCCTGAGCTCGGAGCGCGACGTGGTGCTGGCCCGCGCGGAAGTGACCAAGGCGCGCGGCACGGTGGGCAAAAACGTGAAGCAGCTCAGCGTGTACGGCATCGGCAAAGACGGCATCTACCAGCTGAGGGCCCCCATCTCGGGCTTCATCACCGAGAAAAACGCCACCGAGCACGAGCAGTTCAACGACAGCAACGTGGGCAACTTGTTCACGGTGAGCAACCTGGACGACGTCTGGATCATGGCCAACGTGTTCGAGTCGGACATCTCGAAGGTGAAAGTGGGCTACTCGGCCGACGTGACGACCCTCTCCTACCCCGACAAGCACTTCCGGGGCCGTATCGACAAGGTGTTCAACGTGTTGGACCCCGACAGCAAGGTGATGAAGGTGCGCGTGCGCCTCGAAAACCCGGGCTACCTGCTCAAGCCGGAGATGTACGCCCAGGTGCGGGTGGAAAACACCGAAGGCGCCAAGGCCCTGGCCGTGCCCGCCAAAGCGGTGGTGTTCGACAAGGACCGCAACTTCGTGATGGTGTACAAGGACCGCACCCACGTAGAAACCCGGCCCGTGACCATCAGCAAAACCGTGGGCGACTACAGCTACGTGACCAAAGGCCTGCAAGCCGGCGACGTGGTGATTGCCAAGGATCAGCTGCTCGTGTACGACGAGCTAAACGACTAGGTCGTTCAATAATTAACGTTTTTTATTTAACGGTTTTTGACAGGCCCCGGCAGGCCGGGCTGGCAGGGCCGTGCCCCCTGTTTTGTGCCCCGATGCCCCCGTGGAGAACGTTGAGACGAAGGGTTGAAAGCCAACTGCTAACTGCTAAAGGAGATTATGAATAAGTTCATCCAGGGCATCATTGCCTTTTCGCTAAAAAACAAGGGCTTCATCTTTTTGATGACGCTGGCCGTGGTGGTGATGGGCGTGGTGAGCTACCGCAACACGCCTATCGAGGCGTTTCCGGACGTGACGAACACCGAAATTACCATCATCACGCAGTGGCCCGGCCGCTCGGCCGAGGAAGTGGAACGCTTCATCTCCGTGCCCATCGAGACGGAAATGAACTCCATCACCCACAAAACGGTGATTCGCTCGATTAACCTGTTTGGGCTTTCGTTCATCAAAATCGTGTTCGAGGATGGCACCGACAACTTCAATGCGCGCATGGAAGCGGCCCAGAAGCTGGCCAACGTGAACCTGCCCGACGGCGTGGCCGCCAACGTGCAGCCCCCCACCGGCCCCACCGGC
>JANXOE010000204.1 GCA_025353745.1 Hymenobacter sp. | reverse complement strand
GGGGCTTGCTCATGGGCGCGCTGGGGGCCGGCCCGCTGGCCTTGGCCGGCCTGAAACCGAAGGCGGAGTAGCGCGGCAGTGAGGCCGCGGCGCCTTCAGGCAACCTACATATTTTGTGCGGAAATTCGCACGGAAACCAATTATTTGCGAGTCAATTATAGGCTTCTTGTTTGGAAGGGAGCTGAGTTTTTTCGTCAGCCGATGGAGATAGAATATTTCATCTGTGCAGTCGTTGGGGGGGAAATACTAAACTAATCCAATCTTTATTATGCGCTATTTATTGATTGTCTGCTGCTTGTTTGTGGGAATGCGGGCGGCCAACGCGCAAAGTGCGCCCGTACCAGCCACCGCGTGGCAGGCTTCGCTGCCCGCCGCGCTGGCGCAGGCGCAGGCCACGCAACGGCCGGTGCTGGCCGTGTTTTCGGGTTCCGATTGGTGCAGGCCTTGCATGATGCTCCAGCAGGAGGTGTTCGACCAGGCCGAGTTCCTGGCGTTTGCCCAGGACCGGCTCGTGCTGGCCCGCTTCGATTTCCCGCGCAACCACAAAAACCAGCTGCCGGCCGCCCAAACCAAGCTCAACGAGCAGGCCGCGGCCCAGCTGAACGCGGGCGGCGAGTTTCCGCTGGTCGTCCTGCTTTCGCCCGAAGGCAAAGTGCTGGCCCGGAGCAGCTACCGCGCCGGAGGGCCCTCCGCCTACGAGGCGTACCTCCAGCCCTTCCTCGCGAAAAAATGAGCACCCGGCCGGGCTTCGCGCAGGGCCCCCGGCGGGGGGCGTGGTGGGCCCTGGCGGTGCTCGGCCTGCTTTGGCTGCCCGGCCACGCGGCCCGGCTGCCCGCCCCGCCCCGGCCCCGCGCCTACACCCGCGCCGCCCACCTGATGGGTTCGCACTTCACCTTCACGGCCGTTTCGGCCGACGATTCGCTGGCGTGGCGCGCCATCCGGGCGGGGCTGCGCGAAACCCAGCGCATCGACCGCCTGTGCTCGTACTGGGATTCAGCGTCGCAGGTGGTGAAAATCAACCGCCTGGCCGGCGTCCGGCCGGTGGTGGTCGACCAGGAGGTGTTCGACTTGATCCAGCGCACGCTCAAAATATCGGCCCTGAGCGGCGGGGCCTTCGATATCTCGTTTGCCAGCGGCGACAAAATTTATCGGTTTGACAGGCAAGAACACGCCAGCCTGCCCGACTCGGCCACGGTGCGGGCGTCGGTGCGCCACATCGGTTGGCAGAAAATCCGGCTCGACCCGGCCGCTCGCTCGGTTTTCCTGCCCGAAAAGGGCATGCGCATCAACCTGGCCGGCATCCTGCAAGGCTACGGCGTGCGGCGGGCCCAGGAAATCATGAAGAAAATGGGCATCGCCGGGGGCCTCATCAACGGCTCGGGCGACGTGTACTGCTGGGGCCACCAGGCCGACGGCACCGGCTGGCGCATTGCCATCGGCGACCCGGCCCGGCCGCGCAGCGTGTCGTCGTGGCTCACGGTGAGCGATTTGGCCGTCGTCACGGCCGGCAACTACGAGCAGTACTTCACGGTGAACGGCCGCTACTACGGCCACATCATCAACCCCCACACCGGCTACCCGGCCACGGGCCTGCGCTCGGTCACCATCGTCTGCCCCGACGTGGAACTGGCCGACGCCCTCGACGACGCCGTGTTCGTGCTGGGCCCCACCGACGGTCTGGCCCTGATCAACCGGCTCGCCGGCGTGAGCTGCACCCTGATCGACGACAGTGGCCGCACCCTGGTTTCCCGGGGGATGCAGCTGAATCCGTACCACAGCGCGGCCCCGGAGCGGGCCGCCGTTTCCGTGCCCAAGCCATGAGAGGTAATGCCATTTTTCGGTCGCTGCTGCTGGCCGGGGCCCTGGCCGGGGCGGCCGCGCTGCCGGGCTGCGTGTCGGTGGCCGCCTACCAGAAAGCCTACCTCAACGACGAGGACATGAAGCTGGCCAACAAGAAGGTGGAAACGCCCGAAACCAACTTTGAAAGCTACCGCGAAGGCGCGGGCGGGGCCAACGGCGGCAAAGT
>JANXOE010000257.1 GCA_025353745.1 Hymenobacter sp. | reverse complement strand
CAGGTCCCAGTCCATAAACAAGCCTGCGCAAAGGGGCTTAAGCGTGTCGGGGGTGATGTTGCGCAGGGTGTATTCGAGCACCACGAAGTCTTTGCGGGACGCGGACGCCCAGGCGTAGGCGCGCTGCCGCACCCGCACGCCCACCGAGCGCACGGGCGTGGTGGCGGGCAGCGTGTCCTGAAACACGCCCATCTCCACCTGGTCGGCGCGGGGGCCGGCGGGGCGGGCCGCTATTTGCGCCAGGCTGAAAAACGACTGCCGGGTGTTGGCGTAGTAGGTGTGCAGGCGGTCCGACACCCGGGTGGGGGAAGTGGCCAGCAGCAGCCCGCCTTCGCTCAGCAAGGGCACGTCGTCCTGGTAGGTGGCGCCGTCGCCGAGGGTGGCGGCCAGGTCGTCGTAGCCCAGCTTGCCGCGGCTGGTCACGGTCAGGTGCAGGTCGCCGGCGTCGAGGGTCACGTAGTCGGGGTTCAGGAGCAAGTCCACGAACTGGTCGCTTTGAAAGCCGCCGTCGGCCGCGATGCGGTAGCGCAGGGTGGCCTTGGTGTTGGGGGGCACGCCGGCCGAGGCCACGGCCAGGGCAAAGGGCTCGGGGGCGTTGGTGGCGGTGGCCAGCATGGCCAGGGCCCCCACGGCAAAGCGGCCCTGCGTCACGGCCACGTAGGGCGAGAGTGAGGTGAGCGTGACGGTGAGGCCGGTGACGGGCAGCAGCAGGTTTTGCACGGCCGCCGTCAGGTGCAGGGCCGTCCCGGGCGCGTAAGCCCGGCGCAGGGGGTCAAACGTGCTGGTCGTCACGCGCACCTCGTGGACCTGGGCGGTCACGGCCCGGTACATGTTGAGGCGCCCGGTGCCCAGGCGGCCGGCGAAGGCGGCGTTGCCCGCCACGCCGTCGATGGGGTCGGCGGTTTGGCGCAGCTGGGCCGCTACCTGGGCCGCCGTGTAGGCCGGGAACCGCTGCCGCACCAGCGCCGCCGCCGCCGCCACCAGCGGCGAGGCAAACGAGGTGCCGACCACGGCGATGTAGTCGGCATCGGGCTGTCCCGACGCCGTCACCCCCTGGTAGCCGTAGGTGGTGAGCACGTTCTGGCCTGGGGCCATCAGGTCGACGCGCTGCGTGTACGTGGCGCTGGGGCTCTTCCGGTCGGTGTTGTCGACGCCCGACACGCAAATTACGTGGTCGTACGACGCCGGGTAGAAGCGCACGTCGGAATTGCTGTTGCCGGCGGCGGCCACCAATACGGCGTCGCGGCTCACGGCAGCGTACGTGCACACGTCCTGCTCGAATTGAGAATAGCCCTCCGCGCCCCCCCACGACATGTTGATGACCCGGCAGCCGTGGTCGGCGGCGTACACAATGGCCTCGTAGCCCGCGAAATTGCCGGCGGCCGTGTTGGGGTAGATGTTCAAGGGCATGAACCGGCAGTTGAAGCCGGCCCCCGCGATGCCACGGCCGTTGTCGGGCGTCGCGGCGGCCACGCCCGCCACCAGCGTGCCGTGCACAACGGTCGCGTCAAAGCCCGAGTCGTTGTCGTCGTCGGCCAAATCCCAGCCCGTGAAGTTGTCCACGTAGCCGTCGTGGTCGTCGTCGATGCCGTTGATGGGGTCGGCGTAGTTGTGCTTGACGTGGCCGCGCAGGTCCTCGTGGGTGAGGCGCACCCCGCCGTCGGCGATGCCGATGACAATCGAGCTGTCGCCGCGCACCACGTCCCAAGCCTTATACGCCCTGATTTGCTTCAGGTAGTACTGCCCCCGGGACGCATCGGTGAGGGTCGAGTCGGCCCGGGGGTCGTTGGGCTCGTACAGGGGCGTGCGGATGTAGAGCGGCTCCACGTATTCCACCGCGCCGGTGCCCAGCAGCACGGTACGGGCCCGGGCCAGGTCCAGGCCCGTTGGCACGGCCACCTGGTACACCGCCCGCAAATCGACGGCCCCGGGCTTCTCCAAATCGAGCGGCAGCGCGTGCGGAAATTTCTGGTGGCAGCCGGTCGCGCCCAACCTTTGCAGGGCCTCTGCCAGGGCAGCGGGCGCGGCCCCGGGCCGCAGCTTCAGCACCAGCAGGCCGGGTACGGTGGGGGGGGCGGCCGTGGCCGTCGCCGCTGTGGCAAATAGAAATATAAGTAAATAACAGATACGTATTAATTTATCCATATTCATTGATGACAAGCGGGTGTGAACGCCTTGACTATTGGTAAAATACGGAAATTTATAAGCTATGTACCAAGCCCAGCGCTAAGTATATTTATGAATTGATTACGAATATTGTAAAACTAATATTTCTGTCCCCAAATCGTCTAAACGACACCGCAAATTGGCTCATTTTTGAGCAAAATTCGGATCACCTATAAGTGCTGGGGTCCGTTCTATAAGATGTTGCGCAAATCTTCGCGCAAGCCTTCGATGCCGCGCCAGATGCTGGACCAGGCCCCCGGCTCGGCTGCCCCGTCGGGACCGGGGCCCAATTGAGCGGCCAGGCGTGCGCGCTTGGCTTCCAAGGCGTCGGCGTGGGCCCCGTACGTGGCGGGCGAACCGGCGGCCGTGGCGTGGGCGCGCTGGCGGAGGGTGTGGATTTTCGCGTCGAGCTCGTCGAGCGCCCGGCGCAGGTTGGCGGCCGAAAGGTGGGGGGTGGGGGAGTCGGGCATGGTGCGGCGTAAGAAAAAGTAAGAACTGGTTCTACTGCCTTCGCCCTTAAAAAGATGCGGTGGGCACAACGCTGCCCGCCCAACACAAGCACAACAATAGCGTAACTTTTGGGAACCCTGCCGGCTACCCGGAGCCATTAATTTTGTGGTGTTTCTATAAATAACCAACTATTAATCAATGGTTGATAAATTTATTCTTGCTTTAGTCTTGGTCGGTGGAATCGGGTTGGCCCATGCCGGCCGGGCCCAGGCCACTGGCCCGGCGCTGGCCGCCGGGAGCGACCTTGGGTCCGCGGCAACCCCGGCGGCGGCGGCGCTCTTCTTTGCCGACGAGATGCCGACGTTTCCGGGCGGTGACGTGGCGTTTCACCAGTACCTGGCCCAAAAAATTATTTACCCGGCCGAGGCCCGTCGGCGCGATTTATCGGGCACGGTGTACGTGCGGTTCGTGGTCGACGAACAGGGCCGCATCACCGACGCCGCCGTGGCCAAAGGCTGCGGCAGCGGCTTCGACGAGGAAGCCCTGCGCCTGGTGCGCCTCATGCCCTGGTGGACGCCCGGCCGCAACGAAGGCAAGCCCGTGCGGGTGGCGCGCACGCTGCCCATCATCTTTCGCCTCAGCCACTAAGCCGGGCCCCAGGCGCGTGGCAGGCCCAGCTCGCGGGCCAGCGGTGCCGCCCCCGACTGCCACAGGACCCCCAGCACCTGGGTGGCGGCGGGGGCCAGCTCGAGGTGGTAGTCTTCGTGCAGCTTGCGGGTGAGCCTGAGCGCTTCCTGGGCGCGGCGGGCCAGGTGCTGGAGCAGCGGTTGGGTGGGGCCGTGCAGCCGGGCGACGGCGGCGGCCTGGTGCTGAAACACGTTGGCCAGCAGGCGCCAGCTCAGCTCGGCTTCGCCAAACGCGTCGTCGGTGATGCGGACGTGGTAGGCCAGCCGCGCCTGCACCTGCCGCAGGACAACGAGCAAGTCGTTCGGCGTTTGGTGGAAGCCCCGCACCGGGTCGTCGACCAGGGTGCGCAGGGCGGCGCGGCGGGTTTCCAGCGCGTCGGGGCCCCCCAGCAGGCGATAGGCAAGCTGCTCGGCCAGCACCGCGTCCTGCGCCACGAGGCGGGCGAGGAGCTGATCTTTTTCTTTCTGCGGCAGTTGGAGCAGGGCGCGGCGCAGGTCGGGCAGGAGGGCAGGCATTCGGGAGGGTTAAGCGGTTGTATTCTTCCGAATAACGTGCGTTACGGCATTTGGGTGGCGCGCCGGGGCCCCATTACGCGCCAGCTGCCCGGCGCAACTATTGCCGCAAGGAGCCACACGGATGCGCGCCACTCGGGTTGCATAAGGCGCCGTAACAATGCTGGATCCCAGAATGGAACCCACGGATCCATAGTCGGGATGACATCTTCAACGAAGACGCATCCTTCCATCCTCCCGTGGTGTATTCGCCCATCAAAGCACCGTGTGGCCCGGTAAGGATTATGATTTGCTGGTAGACGTCGTTCGTGGGCTTTGGCAAATGCATAAAAGACGTTAAGTTTTTGCCGAGTATCGAGAAACCACCTTCTAACACCTTCTTGGCTCATCATATTTATCACAAAGACCAAATCTTTACAATAGGGCTTTGGCATAAATTGAATACGTACACCACTGCCTATTTCAGTATGGCTCAGCATATTATGTACGGCGCTGGCAATCCAAATTTTTTCGTGCCCATCAATTTTGGAATTGCCGTTGAAATAGGCATTGCCCCAGGGAAGCAGTTCATTTAGTTCGGCCCGGGTAAGTAATCTGGTGGAGGTGGCGGCGGTATTGAATTCGGTGGTAGCGCTGGAGGTATAGCCGATGGCAGCTCCGGCATCGTCAACCGCATCACATTTTTCCATTTCAATGCCTCCTGCCAGGGCCCCAGCGCCACGCAGCCCAGCCGCAGCAGGCCCGGCGGAAACAGCAGCGGGCGGCGGTGGCGGCGGGGCAGGTGGATGTGCATGGCAATCGGCCAAAAAAGTAGGTTGGCGGTGAAATATAATGTTCCCAACGGCAGCGCGCGGTGCAAAATTGCCGTATCGCCAGCAGCGCCGGTACGGTGCTCGTTTCTGCTTATGCTTCTCCGCTACTTTCTGCTGCTGGCCCCGCTCGGGGCCCTGGCCCAAACCGCTTCGCCCGACACTGTGCGCACCGTGCGCCTGCCCGACGCCACGGTGACCGGCTACGGCCAGCGGCTGCCGCTGCGCCGAACCGCCGCTGCTATCGGGGTAATTGACGCCCAGGTCATTAACCGCTTCAACCCTGCGGCCCTCACCCAGGCGGTGAACACGCTGCCCGGCGTGCGGCTGGAGGAGCGCGCCACCGCCAGCTACCGCCTCAGCATCCGGGGCAGCACGCTGCGCGCGCCCTTTGGGGTGCGCAACGTGAAAACCTACTACAACGGCATTCCCTTCACCGAGGCCAGCGGCAGCACACCGCTCAACCTGCTCGACCCCGGCATCATCGGCCGGCTGGAAGTGGTGAAGGGCCCCGGCGGCAGCGTGTACGGGGCCGGCACCGGCGGCGTGGCCCTGTTCGAAACGCCCGCCGTGGCGGCCGGTACCGCCCGCACCAGCGCCGGGGCCACCGTGGGCAGCTACGGCCTGCTCCGCTACGGGGCCACCGCCGAAGCCGCCGGCCTCGGCAGCGCCATGAGGGCGCAATACGCCCACCAGCAGCTCGACGGCTACCGCCAGCAAAGCAGCTTGCGCCGCGACGTACTGGCCCTCGACACCCGCACCGCCGCCGGCGAAAAAACCACGCTCGCCGCCCACCTGCTCTACACCGACATCGACTACCAGCTGCCCGGGGGCCTCACCCGGGCCCAGTACGAAGCCGACCCGCGCCAGGCGCGGCCGGGCACCGCCACCCTGCCCGGCACCGTGGCCCAGCAGGCGTACTACGCTTCGCGCACCGCTTTGCTGGGGCTGACGCACGGTTACCAGTTTTCGGAGGATTTGGGCCTGGAAACCACAGTTTACGGCAGTGGGACGGCCATCCGTACGCCGTATTTGGTTGATTTTGAGCGAAACACCGGGCTGGGGCTGGGCGGCCGCACGGCCCTGCGCTACCGTACGGCCCTGGCCGGGCGCGCGCTGCGCCTGCAAGCCGGCGGCGAGTACCAGTTTGGCTTCGTGAACGGCCGCAGCTACGGCAACAAAGGCGGCGCGCCCGGGGCCCTGCGCTACGACGACGAAATCACGACCAGCACCGGCTTCGCCTTTGCCCAGGCCGATTACGAGCTGCCCGCCGGCCTGCTCCTGACCGTGGCCGCCAGCTACAACCGCCTGCGCTACGGCATCGAGCGGGTGAGCGACGCGCTGACGCGGCCCGACGCCTACCGCTTCCGGCGCGACTTCCGGCCCGAAGTGTCGCCCCGCGTGGCGCTGCTGCGCGAATTTGGTCCTGCGCTGGCCGCCTACGCCAGCGTAAGCGCCGGTTTTTCGCCGCCCACCGTCGACGAAATCCGCCCCTCCGACGGCAGCCTCAACGCCGGCTTGCAGGCCGAGCGCGGCGTGAGCTACGAGGTGGGGGCCCGGGGCAGCTTCCTTGCCAATCGCTTGCGCTACGACATGGCCGTGTTCGATTTTGAGCTGCGCGAAACCATCACCAGCAACACCACGGCCCAAGGCATTGCGGTGTTCAACAACGCCGGTACCACCCACCAGCGGGGCGTGGAGGCCGCCCTCAGCGGCTGGCTGTGGCGGCAAGTGCCCGGCACGGACGACGGGCAAACCACCGGCACGGGTCTGCGGGCCTGGGCCAGCTTCGCCTACAACCACTTCCGCTTCGGCAGCTACACCGGGCCGGCCGACGCCAGCGGCAACTGCCTGCCCGGCACGGCCCCCCAAACGCTCAGCGCCGGCCTGCACTTCAGCGAGCGCACCGGCTTCTATCTCAGCCCCAGCCTCGGCCACCAGGCGTGCGTTTTTCTCAACGACGCCAACACCGCCACCGCCGCGGGCTACTGGGTGTACGGGGCCCGGGGCGGCTGGCGGCACACGCTGGCCGCCCACCTCGAAGCCAACCTTTACGCCGGCCTCGACAACGCTTTCGACCGCCGCTACAGCCTGGGCAACGACCTGAACGCTTTCGGGGGCCGTTACTTTCAGCCAGCGCCCGGCCGCAGCTACTACGGCGGCGCGCAAGTAGCATGGATTTTTAAGCCGTGAGCCGCTGACCGGGAGCAATTTAGGTGCTCTCGGTCAGCGGCTCACGGCCAACGGTTGCCTTACTGCTCTTCGGGCAGGGTGAAGGCGCGGTCGCTTGGGTCGGTCAGCTGCTTGGGCAGCGCGTCGGGGTCGGCCGAAGCGGCGCGGGCGTTGGCGCGGTGGCTCTGGGCCATTTCCTGCTCGTCGTTGCGCAGCGAGTCGTCCATCTCATCGGCCATTTCCTGGCCCGATGAATTGTTGTTGTCGAGCTGCTGGCCGTGGGTTGCGGCGTCGAGCATGGGGGTGGACAGCCCGTTTTCTTCGGGCTGCTCCTGGTGGTTCGCGTCGGGGGTGTTGGGAGACATGGTAAGTGGTAAGTGGTGAGTGAAGGGAGGGCCCCAGGCGCTAGGCACGGTCGCCGGCCGATTTGTCGGCCGCCGCGGCGTTGTGCACGGTTGTTTCGGGGGTGGCCCCGGTGGGGGCGTTGTGCGAGCCGCCGCCGGCGTAGCGCGGATCGTCTTTCGACCAAGCGGCGCGCTGCTCGTCGGTGTCGGCGTGCTGGGCGTCCCGTACGGCTTGCGGGTTTTGGTTCTGGTCTACGTGGCCGGGCTGGTCGGCTAGGTCGTCGGGGTGGGCCTCCGCCTTGCCCTTATTGCGTATTTCGCTGAATTCGTCGGGGTTATCGTTCGAGCCGCTGCGGCCTTCCGGGGCGTTGGCAGCATCAGAAGCGAGGGCGGTTGGCTGGCCAAAATCGCCGTAATTGGGCGATTTGGCATCATCTTGGGCCGGTTCGGTGGGATTTTGCGTATTCATAGACAATATTAGGAAAGAAGCCAAAATGAGGGCCCTGCGAGTGGGCCGTCTGCTTGGCTTACGCAAATCCGCCGCCGCCGTTCATCCGCGAGCCCTCCATTTCAACCCGGTCCCGCCTAACCATCAAGTCCTCAACGCCAATCATGTCTGTTCAGCACCAACCTTCTGCCCACCGCTTCACCATCAAGGAGGCCGGCCACACCAGCGAGCTGGTTTACGAATTGTTGGCCCCCGGCGTCATCGACTTCGTCCATACCTACGTCGATGAGGCCACCCGGGGCCAGGGATTGGCCGACGAGCTGGCCCGTGCCGGCTTGGCATACGCCCGCCAGCAGCGCCTGCAAGTGCGCACCTCGTGCAAGTTCATGGCCGGTTTTGCCGAGCGCCACCGCGCTGAGTACGCCGACATTCTGGCCGCCTGAGCCAGCCGGTTAAAGACCCGAAAAAGCCCCGCCGGTATGCCGGCGGGGCTTTTTTACGCAGGCTGGAAGCTGCTTATTTGGTCGGCATCAGCACGGCATCGATGACGTGCGTCACGCCGTTGGAGTCGATGATATTGGGAATGGTGACCGTGGCCGTGCCACCCTTGGCGTCTTTAATCATCACGCCGCTGGCGTTCTTCACCACCGTGAGCTGCTCGCCTTCGACCGTGGTAAGCACCTGACCGTCTTTAAGGTCGGCGGCGGTGAGGCGGCCGGGCACCACATGGTAAGTGAGGATGGTGGTGAGCTTGTCCTTCATTTCGGGTTTCACCAAGCTCTCCACCGTGCCGGCGGGCAACTTGTTAAACGCTTCGTTGGTGGGCGCAAATACGGTGAAAGGGCCGGCGCTTTTCAGCGTTTCCACCAAGCCAGCGGCTTTCACGGCCGCCACCAGGGTGGTGTGATCGGCGGAGTTCACGGCGTTGTCCACAACGTCTTTGTCGGGCACCATCATGGCACCGCCCACCATCACGCCTTTGCCCATGTCCATACCGGCCATGCTGCCTTTGTCGCCTTTCCGGGGCCGGGTGGTGGCTTTCATGCGGTCGCCGGCATCGCTTTTGGCCTTCACCTTCATCTTGCCGTCTTCGGCCATCTTGGTTTTGGTCATCATGCCGTCGGCCGTGGTCTTGGTCTTGTCGCCGCCATCGGAAGTGGTGGTGGTTTGGGCGAAGGCAGGCGCAGTGGCCAGGCCCAGCGCGAGGGCGGCGGTTGCAGCGAATAATTGCATGGTGTTCATCAGGAAAATAAAAAATGTAAAAAACAGAACCGCTTTTGCGCACGCCCCGGCCCCTATACGGGCGGG
>JANXOE010000232.1 GCA_025353745.1 Hymenobacter sp. | reverse complement strand
GCGAGGCCCGAGCCGTAGAGGGCCAGGGCGGGGTCGCCGTGCTCGCGGCAGATGGGGTGGTGCACGGTCACGAGCTTGGTGCCGTCGGGGAAGGTGCCTTCCACCTGCACTTCGCCCACGAGGTCGGCCACGCCGGGCAGCACGTCGGCCAGGCCCAGCAGCTGCTTGCCTTTGTCCATGAGCACGGCCACCCGCTCGCCGTCGCGGATGAACTCGAGCAGCTGGGTGGCAATGAGGGCCACGGCTTCGGGGTAGTTCAGGGGCAGGCCGCGGGCGTAGCGCTTCTGGGCCACGACGCCCGCCTGGTGCAGCACCAGCTTGTCGAGGTCTTTGGGGGCGAGGTGCATTTGGGTTAATTAATTATAATAAGCGCAAGGTTGTCATTCCGAGCGCAGCGAGGAATCTGGGTAATGCTCGTTGGAACGGGGCCCTAGATTCCTCGCTGCGCTCGGAATGGCAATCAAATTACTGTACACCATCCACCCGCCGTACACAATGCACACCACCGACGACGCCCACACGGAGGTGCGGCGTAGGCGGCGGCTCAGGCGCATCCGTTGGGTGAAGGGAATGCTTAAGAGTCCTGCCACGCCAAACATGCCGGCCACCGAGCCCAGGCCGAACACCACGATGTAGAGCAGCCCCAGCCACGCGCTGCGGATTTCGCTGAGCACCAGCACCACCAGGGCCCCGCTGCCGGCCAGTCCGTGCACCAGGCCCACGGCGAAGGCCCAGCCGTGGGCCGCCCGGTTGAAGCGCGGGGGCCGGGTGGCGTACTCCGTAAAAAGTCTGTTCAGGCCCATGCCCACCAGCACCAGCCCCACCAGCGCCTCGAAGTAGTCCCAGTGGTGGAACGCGACGCGTCCCAGCAGCAGCGCGGCCCCAATAATTGCCAGCATGAGCGTGTGGCCCAGGCCCCAAAACAGGCCGTCGCGCAGGGCGGGCCGCAGCGCGTCGCGCCGCGACACCATGTTGCTCACGGCCAGCACGTGGTCGGGCTCCAGGGCGTGGCCCAGGCCGGCGACGGACGCAAACACGATGGGCAGCAGGCTTTCCATGCCGAACGACCGGGAAGGGGTGAGGCGGCAAGATAGCGGCAGCGGTGCTGAATGGCGGCGCGGGGCCCCACGGCCGGGGCCCCGCGGCCGGGGCCCCGCGCTCAGCGGCGGTGCGTTGCCCAGGCCGGGTCGTAGCTGGTGCCGCCGAACAGGTACAGCATCACCGCCCGCGAGTAGCGGAACACCAACGGGGTGGAAATCAGCGTGACGGCGGCCACCCCCGCCACGTACACCCACGTGGGCGGGTCGCCGGCCAGGTAGTACAAGGCGACGCCCATCAGGGCAAAAATGCCCACCGCGAAGCCGAAGCTGATGTACATCGCCCCGAAATAGAACCCCGGCTCGGGCTCGAAGCTCTGCCCGCACACGGGGCAGGCGGCGGGCATTTCGGTGAATTTGGTGAGAGAAGCAGCGGAGTGCGCAAACAGGCGGCCCTGGTGGCAGCGCGGGCAGCGCAGCGCCAGCAAAGCCAGGGCGGAAGACGTGACGGGGGCTGGTTGCATGGCGGAGGGAGAAGGTGTAAAAGTAGGGCGGGGGCCCCGGCGGAACGGCCGCTTTCGGGGCCCGGGCGGTAAGTTTGGGCATGACGACGCCTTTCCCTTCGCCCATCCGCACCGGCTTGCTGGCTTACGGCATGTCGGGCAAGCTGTTTCACGCGCCCTTCCTGGCCGCTCACCCGGGCTTCGAATTGCAGGCCGGGGCCGAGCGCCACGAAGCCCGCCTGGCCCGCGACTACCCCGGCGTGCGCAGCTACCGCAGCGTGGCCGAGCTGCTGGCCGACCCCGCCCTGGAGCTGGTGGTCGTCAACGTGCCCAACGGCCTCCACGTCGAGCTGGCTCGCCAGGCCCTGCAAGCCGGCAAGCACGTGCTGCTCGAAAAGCCGGTGGCCGGCACCGCCGCCGAGTGGCAGGCGCTGGGGGCCCTCGCCCGCCAGCAAAATCGCCACCTGCTGGCCTACCAAAACCGCCGCTTCGACACCGACTTCGGGGCCGTGCGCCGGGTGGTGGAGAGCGGCCAGCTGGGCCAGCTCATCGAAGCCCACTTCCGCTTCGACCGCTACAAGATGGCCCTGAACGCCAAGCTTTTCAAAGAGGAACCCGGCCCGGCTGTGGGCCTGGCCTACGACCTGGGGCCCCACCTTGTCGACCAAGCCATTAGCCTGTTTGGCCGGCCGCTGGCCGTGCGCAAAGTGCAGGGCAGCTTCCGGCCCGGCTCGCGGGTCGACGACTTTTTCAGCCTGCACCTGCGCTACCCGGCCGGCTTCAACGCCTGGCTCACCGCCGGCCTGCTCGTGGCGGCCCCTGGTCCCGCCTACGTGCTGCACGGCACCCACGGCAGCTACCAAAAAGGCCGCACCGACCCCCAGGAAGCCCAATTGCTGGCCGGCGTGCGGCCCACCGACCCCGCCTACGGCCGCGAGCAAGCCGGCCAGGAAGGCCGCCTCACCCCGGCCGGCCCCGAGGGCCCCCGGCCCGCCCAGCCCGACCCGGCCGCGCCCGCCAACTACCTGGCCCTGTTCGACGCCGTGTTCCAAACCATCCGCCACGGCCAGCCCTACCCGATTCGGGACGAGCAAATTGCCTGGCAAATGGAAATCCTGGCGCTGCCGCCCGACGCGTAGCCGCCGGGGCCCTCGCTACTTCAGCAACTCGTGCAGCACCGTTTGCATGGAAATGGTGCGGTTCCCGGCCTCCTGAATGATGAGCGAGCCCGGCGCGTCGAGCACGGCATCGGCCACTTCCACGTTGCGGCGCACGGGCAGGCAGTGCAGGAATTTAGCATTGTCCGTCAGGGCCATGTGTTCTGCCGTCAGCATCCAGGCGGGGTCGTTGCCCAGCACCTGGCCGTAGTCTGTGTAGCTGCTCCAGTTTTTGGCTTGCACGTAGTCGGCACCTTCCAAAGCTTTCTTTTGGTCGTATTCGATGCGGGCGCCTTTGGTAAATCTGGGGTCCAGCTCGTAGCCCTCGGGGTGGGTGATGACAAAATCGACCCAGTCGATTTCCGAGAACCAGTCGCAGAACGAGTTGGGTACGCACTGGGGCAGGGCGCGCACGTGCGGGGCCCAGGTGAGCACCACTTTCACGCGCTCCTTCTGCTTGGTTTCGGCCACCGTAATCAGGTCGGCAAACGACTGCAACGGATGCAGTGTGGC
>JANXOE010000139.1 GCA_025353745.1 Hymenobacter sp. | reverse complement strand
GTCGATCACCTTCTTGAACTCGTCCTTCACTTGGTCGGGGCGGCAGAAGATGTGGGCGTCGTCCTGGGTGAAGCCGCGCACGCGCGTCAGGCCGTGCAGCTCGCCGCTCTGCTCGTAGCGGTACACGGTGCCGAACTCGGCGAAGCGCACGGGCAGGTCGCGGTAGCTGCGGGGCTCGGTTTTGTAGATTTCGCAGTGGTGCGGGCAGTTCATCGGCTTGAGGAAAAATTCCTCGCCGGGGTTGGGCGTGCGGATGGGCTGGAAGGAGTCGGCCCCGTACTTTTCGTAGTGGCCGCTGGTCACGTACAGCTCCTTGGCCCCGATGTGGGGCGTGACGACGGGTTGGTAGCCGGCCTTCACCTGGGCCTTGCGCAGGAACTGCTCGAGGCGCTCGCGCAGGGCCGTGCCCTTGGGCAGCCACAGGGGCAGCCCCGCCCCCACCCGCTCCGAGAAAGCGAACAGCTTCAGCTCTTTGCCCAGCTTGCGGTGGTCGCGGCGCTTGGCTTCTTCGAGGCGTTCGAGGTACTCGGTCAACTCCTTCGCCTTGGGGAAGGTGATGCCGTAGAGGCGCGTGAGCTGCTTGTTTTTCTCGTCGCCGCGCCAGTAGGCCCCGGCCACGTTCGTGAGCTTGGCCGCCTTGATGGTGGAGGTGTCGGGAATGTGGGGGCCCCGGCAGAGGTCGGTGAAATTGCCCTGGGTGTAGAACGTAATCTGGCCGTCCTCCAGCCCGTCAATCAGCTCCAGCTTGTAGGGATCCTGCTTGTCGGTGAAATAGGCAATGGCCTCGGCCTTGGGCACTTCGCGGCGCAGGTACTGGCTTTTGTTTTTGGCCAGCTCCACCATCTTCTTTTCGATTTCGGGGAAATCGGCGCTGCTGATGGTGCGGCCTTCGCCCAGGTCGACGTCGTAATAAAAACCGTTTTCAACGGCCGGGCCGATGGCCAGCTTCACGCCCGGGTACAGGGCCTCCAGCGCCTCGGCCATGAGGTGGGCCGAGGAATGCCAGTACGTGGCCTTGCCGGCGGGGTCGTTCCAGGTGAGGACGTTGACGTGGGCGTTGTCGGGCAGGGCGCGGTGCAGGTCGCGCACTTCGCCGTTCACGGTCACGGCCAAAGCGTTGCGGGCCAGGCCCTCGGAGATGGCGGCGGCCAGGTCGTAGCCGGTGGCGTTGTCGGGCAGCTCGCGCAGGGAGCCGTCGGGGAGGGTAATGTGGAGCATAACTATTGCCTGCGGTGAGCGCAAAGCAAGCGCAAGTTACGCCTGGGGCGATAAGCAAGCACGAAACAACGGCCAAGGCGCAAACCCGCCCCTTGGGTCCCGGCGCCCCGGTCCAAGCGCTCCCGATGGCCCCCGGCAGCGCGATGGCCCCGGCCGGCGGCCGGGGGCCAAGCAGGACAAGCAAACGACCCGTCAACAAAAAGCCTCTTCCCGGGCAGGGAAGAGGCTTTTTGCAGAACGCGTGCGGGCAGCTTACTTTTTCAGCAGGTGCTGGCTCAGCGTGAGCGGGGTGCCGTCGGCGGCGGTGCCCGTGAGGCGCAACAGGTAGGTGCCCGTGGCCAGCTCGTGCACGTCCAGCGGGCAGAGGCGGCCGCCCGTTACGTGCACCGCGCGCACCTCGCGGCCCACGGCGTCGAGCAGGCTGAGCCGGTACGGGCCGGCGGGGAGGGCCCTCAGGTCCAGCGTTGCCGCGGCCTGGACGGGGTTCGGGTAGAGGCCAAAGCCCACCACCGCGGTTTTGTCAAACTGAACGGTTTGCACGGGCGAGTAGGCGGCGGTGCCGTTCCGGTCCACTTGCTTGAGGCGATAGTACACCGGGCCGTTGGCCCGGGGCCCCACGCCGGCATCGGTCCAGGCGTAGTCGGCCGGGGCGGTCGTGTTGCCCTGGCCCGACACCTGCCCGATCTTCCGGAAGTCCGTGCCGGTAAAGCTGCGCTCCACCTCGAAGCGGTCGTTGTTCTTTTCCGAAGCCGTTTGCCACGCCAGTTGTGCGTCCACGTTCTTCACGGCCCGGGCGGTGAAAGCAGCCAGCTCCACCGGCAAGGGGTGGGCCCCGATGTTGAACTGGGCCGTGACCAGGTTCGTGCCGCCGTAGACGTCGGTGGTGGTGACGTTGATCTGGTAGTACTGGAGCTGGATGGACGCCAGCTGCCCGGCGTTGCTCACGTAAACCAGGCCCGTGGCCGGGTCCAGGGCCACGCCGGCCGGCAGCGAGTTGGTGGGGTTGGCGGGGTACACGCCGTTGGCGGCGGGCCCGCTGCCCGAAGGAGCCGGCACCACGCTGTTGGGCGTGTTCACGAGGCCGTTGCTGCCGCCCGCTGCCAGGATGGTGGCCGTGGTGCCCGAGGGGTTGTACACGAGCTTGGCGGCGTTGTAGACCGCGCCGTTGGCATCAACCACGTAGGCCAGCACGTCGTTGGTTTGGTAGCGGTTGGTCCCGCCCTTGCTGGGCGTGGCCGCGTACACGGAACGCGCGTCGGGGGCCACCGGCACGAGGTAGCGGGCCGCGTTAGAAGGCGTACCGGCGTTGTCGGTCGCCGAATAGGTGAAGGTGGCATTGCCCGAAAAGCCGCCGGCCGGCTGGAAGCGCAGGTTGGCCGCCTGCGCGGGCGTGAGCACCAGGCCGGGGAAAGCCGCCGCGCTCAGCAGCACGGGGGCCGTGCCGTCGAACACGTACAGCGCGCCCTGGCCGGCCGGGGGCAGGGCCGCGACGGTGTAGCTGGCCACGCCGGCCGTGCCCCCGGCCGTGGCCGAAAGGGACGCTATGGGCAGCGGGGCCACCGCCGTGTTGCCTTGCGGCGCCTGCAGCGCATTCACGATGTTGCGGGCGGCCGGGGCCGGGCTGCTGATCAGCGTGGCTTGGTTGGCAGCGACCGGGGCCGGGCTGCCGGGCCCCCCGGCCGTTAGGCTGGCGGGAACGCTGTAAGAGCTGCCCGCCGCGCCGGGAGCCGCGAAGCTCAGCGTGTTCGACACGGTATTGGCCGCGCCGGGGGCCAGGACGTCGGGGATCGGCAGGGCAACGACGCCCCCCGCCCCGGGCACCACGGCCACGCCGTTGAGCTGCACGTTGGTGGCATTGGCGGGCACCGTCACGGTTTGGGCCGCGCCGGTGGCGGCGGTGGACCCGCCGTTGGCCGCCGTGATGAGGTAGCTTACCTGGGCACCGGCCGGCGCGGCGGCCGGGCCGGTTACGCTCGTGGCGAGGCTGGTTTGCGGGGTGATGGCGACGGGGGTGGCTTGGGCGATGTTGTTCGCCGGGGCCGCATCCTGCTCGTTGCCGCTCACGCTGGCCGTGGCCGCCAGCGGCCCGCTGCCGGGGGCCCGGCTGACGCTGATGAGGTAGCTCAGGGAGCCGCCGGCGCCCAGACTCAGCACGGGCGGCAGGGTGAGCAAGCCGCTGATGGGGTCGTAAACGGCCGAAACCGAAGCGCCCCCTTTGGTAACCGTCACGGTGCCGCCGGCAGCGCCGAGGCCGGGCGGCAGCTGCACGAACTGGAGGATGCCCGACGCAGCGTTGGTGCTGGTCGTGGCCAGGGTGAACGACACGGGTTGGCCGGCCGTCACCGTTGCGGCGCTGGCGGTGAGGGCCACGCTCAGGTCACTCGTGGCCGACGCCGACGCGATGATCGGTTGCACCACGGCCGTGTTGTTGCTTGGCACGGGGTCGGCAATGCCCGTCACGGCCGCGGTGGCCGTCGATACCAGCGTGCCTTTGTAGCCGCCGGGCAGCACGAAGGTCACCGTGTTCACGCCCGCCGCGCCGGGTTGCAAGTTGCTCAGCGCAGGCAGCGTAACGAGGCCGGGCGTGGCGGAGCCCGCCGCGGCCGTGCGCGAATCGTAGGTGGCGGCGGCGGTCGGGCTGAGGGTATAAGTCGCCACGCCGTTCGCCACCGAGCTGGGCAACAAATTGTTGACGCGCACCGAAGCGGGGTCGGTGGTCGAAACCAGCAGGCCGGTGGGCAGGCTCACGGTGGTGGCCACTGCGGGGGCCGGGCTGGGGCCGTTGTTGAGCGCCGTGACGCCATAAGTAACGGGGTTGCCCGGCGCAATCTGGCCCACGCCGGTCAGGCTCACTTGCACGTCGGCGGCGGCTTGCAGGGCGGTGGCCAGGCTGGCCGCGTTGTTGAGCAGGTTCGCGTCGGGCGAGGCACTGGTGACGGCCGCGGCGGCCGTGAGCACCAGGCTCACGCTGCCGTTGGCCGGCGCCAGGTAGCCAATGGTGGTGGTCAGGGCCCCGTCCGGGGCCAGCGCGGCCACGGGCGGAACGGTCAGCAGGCCCGTGGCCGCGCTGTAGGTGATGAGCCCGGCGTAGGTCGCCAGGCCGCCCACCACAGAACTGGGCAGCAGGCCATTGACTTGCAACGCGTTGGCATCGGTGGTGGACACGGGCAGGCCGGCGGGCAGGCTCAGGGTCTGGCCCACGGCCACAGCCGGGGCCGGGCCGTTGTTGCTCGTGGTCAAGGTGTAGGCCAGGGCCTGGCCCACGGTGGCGGCGGTGGGCCCGGCCAGGGCCACGCTCAGGTCGACGGGCGCGGCCGGGGCGGTGGTCACCTGGGCAGTGGCCTGGTTGTCGGCCGGAAGGTTGTCGGGCGAGGCCGTTTGCACGGCCACCGTGGCCGTGGCCACGCCCACCAGTGGCGCATTAAAGCCGATGGTGTAGCCGGCGTTGTGGGCCGCCCCCGGATCCTGGCTGCCGATGGTTGGGAAGGTGACCAGGCCGGTGGCCGGGCTGTAGGTCGCCCCGCCCGGATAGCCAGCCGTGCCGCCGCTAACAGAAGCCGGGCCGTTGCCGTTGATGGTCAGAGCGTTCGCCCCGGCGACGGGCAGGCCGGACGGCACCACTACCGTGGCGCTCACCCCGGTGGCCGGGTCGGGGCCCCGGTTGCCCTGCGTCACAGTGAAAACGACGGGCGCACCGGGCGCGGCGCTTGTCACCCCCGCGCTGCCCCCCGCCACGCTGGCGCTGATGAGCGCAAAGGCGTTGGCCGGGGCGCCGGTCGGGGCGCTCAGCGCGGTCGAGGCTACGTAGGGCGCGCCGTTGTTGCCGTTGTTGCCGGGTGTGCCGTTGTTGTTGGGGTTGCCATCGGCCGGAGCGCTCACGGTGGCTCCTACTTGCATGCCCGCCCCGCCGGCGGGGGCCGTAAAGCTCACCGTGTTGGTCAGGCTCTGGCCGGCCGCCAGGGCCGCGATGACGGGAAAAGTGATGGTGCTGCCCGTTAGCACGCCGCCGCCGGTCACAAAAACATTGGTGGCCCCGGCGGGCAGCGTCACTGTCTGCGCTACTTGCGGGGCGGGCGAGGGGTACGCGGCGCTGCCCGCGTTGGTCGTGGTCACGTTGTAGGCCACCTGGTTGCCAGCGGTGGCGCTGGCCGGGCCGCTGATGGCCGTGCTCACGTCGTAGCGCAGGGCCGTCGTGTTGGTCGCCGTGGCCGTGTTGTTGGCCGTCTGGCCGTCCTCGTTGGTGGTGGTGCTGATGGTGGCGGCGGCCGTTACCGGGGCCGCCGCGGGCTGGGTGTAGGTGATGGCCGAGCTGAACGACGACCCGCTCGCCAGCGAGCCGGGCGTGGCCGCAGAATAAGCCGGGTACGTGACCCTGCCGGTGAGGCCGTCGTAGCTGCCGCCGGTTACGGCCACGCCGACCAGGCCCGCGGGCAGCACCACGGCCGCCACCACGCCGCTGGCCGTTACCGGCCCGGAGAGCTGCTGGTTCGAGAACGTCACGGTGAACGTACCGGTGCTGCCGGCCGCCGTCGCGCCGCTGCCCGCGATGCCGGCCTGCACGTCGGCCGCCACGGTGATGGCGCGGTTCGGGCCGAACTCCGAGGTGCCCTGGCCGGGCAGGTACGCCGTGGCCGTCAGGAAGCCCGTCACGGCGGCCCCGGCCAAGGGCGGTGTATTGGCGGGCACGGTCAGCTGGCCCGAAAAATTTCCGCTGCCGTCGCACGTCAGCGAGCCGACGTAGGTGCGGCCTTCGCCGTGGGGCAGGACGGCCGCGTTCGACGCGGAGACGGCCCCGCTGTTGTTGGCCTGCACGTTGTCGGCGGTGTAAAAGTCAACCACGGCCCCGGCGAAAGCCGTTTGGCCGGGGGCCGTGCCCACGTAGCCCGCCACGTTCACGGTGGCGCTGGTGTTGCCCAGCGCCGAGGCCAGGGTCAGGACGGGGTAGTTCATGCCCCCGTTGGCGAAAGCGCTGTTGAGCGTGCCGGGGTTGGGCGTCACGCCGTCGCCGTTGCCGTAGTCGCGGCCCCCCAAGGTGCCGGAGCCGGCGCTCACGCTGTAGGCCGGGTTGGCAATCAGGTCGATGCCCAGGTTGCCGCCGGTGGGGCTGTTGAACGGCGTCCCGTTGAAGTACGTCGAGTTGCGGGTGATGACGACGCCGCGCTGCCCGTACCCCACCACGAAGGCCCCGGCCTGGGTTTGCGTGACGACGTTGAGGTAGAGCGAATCCGGGTTGGTGCCCGTGGCCGCGCCGCTACGCTGCAAATACAGCACGGCGGCCCCTTCGAGCTGCGACTGGGCCGCGGACTCGCCCCCGTTGCCGTTGTCGAAAAATGTATTGTTGCGCAGCACGTTGCGGCCCGTGCCGCCCACCGCTACCCGGCCGATTTCGAACTGCACCCCGTCGGAGTTGGCCGTGCGGATCAGGTTGTACACGATGCGCACCGGCCCGGCATTGCCGGCGTCGCCCACCGTGATGTTGTCGCCGCCCGACACGCGGTAGCCGTTCTGCACCAATTCATTGCGCACGATCAGGATGTCGCTGCCCGTACTGGTGCCGCCCGAAGGCACGTAAATACCCGAATTGTTGGTGTAGGCCACCACGTTGTGCCGTACCGTGGCCCCGATGGTGCCGCCGGTGAGGTAGATCCCGTACGTTCCGGCCGAATTCGCGATGCTCGCCGTGGGGTCGGCAATGGCGTAGGCCGTGGTCCCGATCAGGTTGTTTTCGACGAGCAGCCCGGCAACGTTGTCGGCCCGCACCGTGCCGTCGTTGTTGCCGGCCCCGTGCAGGGCAAACCCGCGGACGGTGGTATTGGCGGCCCCCACGCGCACCACGTTGGCCAGCGTGTTGGGGCCGTACACTTCCACCTCGGGGCGGTCGAACTGGCTGAAGGCAACGGCCCCCGTCCCCACCGTGGGAAACTGCCCGCCGGCGCCGCCCAGGCCCACCTGGCCGGGGTTCGAATCCTGCACGTTGGCGGTTTGGGTGGCGGCGTCGAGGGTGGTGCCGGCGTCGGTGAGCGTGGGCAAGGGCGAGCCGAGGACAATCCGGGCCCAGGCGTTGGCGCCCGTGGTGGCGTTGAGGCCGCTGGCGAGGCCCGCGCGCAGGCCGGCCGGCACGCCGGTAGTGGCCCCGTTCGGAATCATGAAAATGCTCGTCTCGCGGCCCGCCACCTGGCCGGCCTGGGCCAGGTTGGCGTTGGCGAGGGCGTTGGCGTTGAGGACGAACTGCCGCAGCGAGCCCTGGCCGTCGTCGTTGGTGTTGGTCACCACGTCGAAGCTGTAGCCGAAGTCCACGCCCGTGACGGACGCGGTGCCCACCGTCACGGAGGCCACGCTTTGGGCCACGAGGCTGCCCAGGCTCACGCCGGCCCCGCCGGGGCCCACCGTGAACGCGGCGGTTTGGTAGGTGGCGTAGGTCCCG
>JANXOE010000207.1 GCA_025353745.1 Hymenobacter sp. | reverse complement strand
ACCTCGCGCAACCCGCGCTCCACGGTGGGCACCATCACGGAGATTTACGATTTTTTGCGCCTGCTCTACGCCCGCACCGCCGAAGCCTTCAGCTACGCGACGGGCGAGAAGATGATCCGGCAGAGCGACGACCAGATCATCGGCTACATCCTGCGGCACTTCGACGGCCGAAAGCTCGTGGTGCTGGCCCCCGTGGTGAAGGGCCGCAAGGGCCACTACCGCGAAGATTTTCAGAAAATTGCCAAGCTGGGCTTCACCAAGGTGCGCGTCGACGGCGAAATTCTCGACATCACGGCCAAGATGCAGGTGGACCGCTACAAAATCCACGACATCGAAATTGTGATTGACCGGCTGGTGGTGAAGGAGGAGGACCGGTTCCGCCTCTCCGGCTCGGTGCAGAGCGCCCTTACCCACGGCAAGGGCACGATGCTCGTGCTCGACCCCGACGCCAAGGGCCCCGCAGCCAAGCCGCAATTCTTCTCGCGCTTTTTGATGGACCCGGCCACCGGCATCGCCTACGACGACCCGGCCCCCAACACGTTCAGCTTCAACTCGCCCTACGGGGCCTGCCCCACCTGCAACGGCCTGGGCGAGGTGCAGGAAATCACGGAAGACGCCGTGCTGCCCGACCGCAAGCTGAGCATCAGCCGCGGCGGCATCGCGCCGCTGGGCGAGTACCGCGACATCTGGATTTTCCAGCAGCTGCAGCTCATCCTCAAAAAGCACAAGGCCACGCTGAACACGCCCCTCGAAAAGCTGCCCGACGAGCTGCTCCAGCGCATGTTGCACGGCATTTCGGAAGACGAGGCCGACGACCGCAAAAGCGGGTACTCGGAGCCCTTCGAGGGCCTCATCCCGTTCCTGCGCCGACAGATGGACTCCGAGTCGGACAACATCCGCGAGTGGATTGCCCAGTACGCCCAGGCCCAGCCCTGCCCGCTCTGCCACGGCTTCCGCCTGAAGCAGGAAAGCCTGCACTTCAAGCTGGCCCACAAGCACATCGGCGAGTTGTCGGTGATGGATTTGACGGAGCTGGCCGCCTGGTTTGAGGGCCTGGAAGACCGCCTGACCGAGCGCCAGAACGTCATCGCCCGCGAGCTGCTGAAGGAAATCCGCAAGCGCATCGGCTTTTTGCTCGAAGTGGGGCTCGACTACCTCAGCCTGCACCGCCCGGTGCGCACGCTCAGCGGCGGCGAGAGCCAGCGCATCCGCCTCGCCACCCAGATCGGCACCCAGCTCGTGGGCGTGCTCTACATCATGGACGAGCCGAGCATTGGCTTGCACCAGCGCGACAACGAGCGCCTGATCAAGGCCTTGCAGCACCTGCGCGACATCGGCAACTCGGTGATCGTGGTGGAGCACGACAAGGACATGATTCTGCACGCCGACTACGTGCTCGACATCGGCCCCGGGGCCGGCGTGCACGGCGGCCACATCGTGGCCCACGGCACGCCGGCGGAAATTCTGGGCTCGGGTTCGCTCACCGCGCAGTACCTCAGCGGGCAGAAGCACATCGAGCTGCAAAAGAAAAAGCGCAAGGGCGAAGGCACCGAGCTGGTGCTGAAGGGCGCCAAGGGCAACAACCTCAAAAACGTGACCCTGAAAGTGCCGCTGGGCAAGCTCACGGCCGTTACCGGGGTGAGCGGCTCGGGCAAAAGCACGCTCATCCACGACACGCTGTACCCGATCCTGAACCAGTATTTTTTCAACGCCAAGCGCGAGCCGCTGGGCTACGGCACCATCGAAGGGCTGGAGCTGCTCGACAAGGTGATCGAGGTGGACCAGTCGCCCATCGGCCGCACGCCGCGCTCGAACCCGGCCACCTACACGGGCGTGATGACGGAAATCCGCGGCTTGTTTGCCGAGATGCCGGAGGCCAAAATCCGCGGCTACGGCCCCGGGCGCTTCTCGTTCAACGTGAAGGGCGGGCGCTGCGAAACCTGCGAGGGCGCCGGCATCCGCACCATCGAGATGAACTTCCTGCCCGACGTGCACGTGCCCTGCGAAACCTGTAAGGGCCGCCGCTACAACCGCGAAACGCTGGAAGTGCGCTTCAAAGGCAAGTCCATCACCGACGTGCTCGACATGACGGTGGAAAAGGCGGTGGACTTCTTCGAGTTTCAGCCCCGCATCCTGCGCAAAATCAAGACCCTCAACGAGGTGGGCCTCGGCTACCTGACCCTGGGCCAGCAGGCCACCACGCTCAGCGGCGGCGAGGCCCAGCGCGTGAAGCTGGCCACCGAGCTGGGCAAAAAAGACACGGGCAAGACCTTCTACATCCTCGACGAGCCCACCACGGGCCTGCACTTCGAAGACATCAACCACCTCGCCGCCGTGCTCCAGAAGCTGGCCGACAAGGGCAACACCGTCCTCATCATCGAGCACAACCTCGACCTGATCAAGGTGGCCGACCACGTCATCGACATCGGCCCCGAGGGCGGGGCCGGCGGCGGCAGCATCGTGGCCCAGGGCACGCCCGAGCAGGTCGCGAAATCCGACAAGGGCCACACCGCCCGCTTCCTGGCCGAGGAACTGAAAATCAGCAAGTACGCCGGCGCTTAGGCGAAGTCTTCGGTGCGCATTGGTTATGAAAAGCCGCTCAGTGAGCGGCTTTTTTGTGCGTTGGCAGGGCTTCGTGCAGGGCCAGCAGCCGGCGGTAGCGGCGCCGGTGCAGCTTCGAGAGCGGGATGATGAGCAGCAGTAGAAACGGGGTGAAATAGTTCAGCCAGCTGTTGGGCGGCACGAACTGCGCGGCCACCAGGGTCAGCAAAAACCCGGCGGCCGGCACCAGGGGCCGCCACCAGTCCAGGTCGGGGTGGGTGGCGTCGGCGGGGTAAAGGAGGCCGTGGGCCGGGTTAGCGAGGT
Organism: Hymenobacter sp.; assembly: GCA_025353745.1. Taxonomy (GTDB): domain Bacteria; phylum Bacteroidota; class Bacteroidia; order Cytophagales; family Hymenobacteraceae; genus Hymenobacter. The sequence goes on along the minus strand of JANXOE010000207.1, from coordinate 220 downwards.
GGCGCATCAGCCACACTTGCGCCAGGGCCGCCAGGATGATGTTGACGGCGTAAATGGTGAAGGGGGCCCGCACCGTAGCGTACGAGCTGAAAAGCCCCGATGAAAACGGCATCAACACGATGAAGAGCAAAAACAACACGTTGAGCCACAGTATTTTGCCATCGTAATTGCGCAAGAATCGAAAAATTCGGTGGTGCGCCATCCAGTAGAGGGCAATGAC
>JANXOE010000199.1 GCA_025353745.1 Hymenobacter sp. | reverse complement strand
CAGTACCTTCGCTCCCCAACCAGTTTGCTTTCCATGCTTCGCTTTCTTCGCCCGCTGCTGCTGTGGCTGCTGCCGCTCACGCTCGTTGCCCAGGCCCCCAAAACGTACTCGTCGGCGGACATTTTGTTGGGCCTGAAAAAGCTCAACGTGCTGGGCTCGGTGCTTTACCTCGCCGCCCACCCCGACGACGAGAACACCCGCCTCATCGCCTACCTCGCCAACGGCCGCCTCGCCGAAACCGGCTACCTGAGCCTCACCCGCGGCGACGGCGGCCAGGACCTCATCGGCCCCGAGCTGCGCGAGCAGCTCGGCGTCATCCGCACGCAGGAGCTGCTCGCCGCCCGCCGCATCGACGGCGGCCGGCAGTTTTTCACCCGCGCCAACGACTTCGGCTACAGCAAGACGCCCGAGGAAACCCTGCGCATCTGGGACCACGAGCAGGTGCTCGCCGACGTGGTGTGGGTCATCCGCCAGCGGCGGCCCGACGTGCTCATCACCCGCTTCCCGCCCGATGCGCGCGCCGGCCACGGCCACCACCAGGCCAGCGCCATCCTGGCCGCCGAAGCCTTCGACGCCGCCGGCGACCCCAAGCGCTTCCCCGAGCAATTGAAATACGTGCAGCCCTGGCAGCCCAAGCGCCTGCTCTGGAACACGGGCAGCTTCTTCGTGAAGCCCGGCGAAAACATGAGCGGCTACCTCGCCCTCGACGCCGGCGGCTACAACCCGCTGCTGGGCCAGAGCTACGGCGAAATCGCGGCCCGCTCGCGCTCCAGCCACCGCAGCCAGGGCTTCGGCGCGGCCGCCACCCGCGGCGAGGCGCTGGAGTATTTTCAACTCGTGAAGGGGGCCCCGGCGACGAAAGATTTATTCGACGGCGTGGACATGACCTGGAACCGCGTGCCGGGCGGCGCGGCCGTGGGCAAAATGATTGACGAGGTGATTCGCAAGTACGACGCGGGGAATCCGGCGGCGAGCGCGGCAGGGCTATCGGGCGTGTTGAAGGCGCTGATGGCCCTGCCGAACGCATCCTTGGCCGACGGGACGACGGTGTATCCTCCGCTCAGCGCAAAGCCTGACCCCGGGAACAAACCCGTTGGCCCACGCGCCCTCCAGGAAACGGCTTGGGTCAGCGAAAAAGCCAGGGAGGCAATCCAGTTGATACAAGCTTGCTCCGGAACCTACGTGGAAGCCTTGGCGGCTGAACCCACAGTGGTTGCCGGCTCGAAAATAACGGTGAGCAAAGAGGTTACGCAACGGGTTTCAGCTGCCCATTCGTTGCCGGTGGCATCGATGGCAGCATCTGTCGCGACTGTAGCAACCAAGACTGAAAAAGAACAAATAGAAAAAGCCCTGCCGGCTTCCTTGGAGAATTCACAGCCTTATTGGTTGCAAAAGCCCAGTACCACCGGCGTGTACAGCCTACCCAGTTTTGCGACTGATGCCGAGCAAGCACGGTTGCTGGTGGGCAAACCAGAAAATTCGCCAGTTGTGACGGTGCCCTTTGCTGTTCAAGCCGGCAATGCCTCCTTTGTGGTTGAAATCCCCGTCCAGTACAAGCACACCGACCCCGTGCTGGGCGAACTGTACCAACCGCTGGCCGTGGTGCCGGCCGTGCTGGTGAACCTCCCCGCCGCCCGCGCCTACGTGTTTGCCGACCCGCAGCCCAAGCAAGTGCCCGTGACGGTGCGGGCCGGCCGGGCCGGGGTGCGCGGGGCCCTGGCCTTGCAGGTGCCCGCCGGCTGGCAGGCCGAGCCGGCCACGGCGGCGTTTGAGCTGAAGAACAAGGACGACGAGCAGACCGTGAACTTCACCCTGCGCCCCGGCCCGGGGGCCCCCGAGGGCAAGGCCGAGCTGCGCGCCGTGGCCACCGTGGACGGCCAGGCCTACAGCCGCGGCATCCAGCAGATCGTGTACCCGCACATCCCCGTTCAAACGCTGTTTCCGGAGGCCACGGTGCCGCTGGTGAAGCTGAGCGTGCAGCGCCGGGGCCAGCAAATCGGCTACCTAATGGGGGCCGGCGACGAAGTGCCCGAGGCCCTGCGGCAGCTCGGCTACACCGTGACGCTGCTCGACCCCGCCACCGACCTCACCGCCGAGCGCCTGCGCCGCTACGACGCCGTGGTGCTCGGCATCCGGGCCTACAACACCGTGGACAAGCTCAAAACCCAGCAGCCCGAGCTGCTGAAATACGTGGAGAACGGCGGCAACCTGGTGGTGCAGTACGTGGTGAGCCGCGGCACCGTGCTGCCCCAGATCGGGCCCTACCCGCTCACGCTGTCCACCGACCGGGTGACGGTGGAAGGGGCCCCCGTCACGTTTCTCCAGCCCCAGCACCCGCTGCTGAACGCGCCCAACAAAATCACCGAGAAAGATTTTCAGGGCTGGGTGCAGGAGCAGGGCCTGAACTACCCGTCGGCGTGGGACGCGCACTACACGCCCGTCATCGCCAGCAGCGACCCCGGCGAAACCCCCAAGCAAAGCGCCATTCTGGTGGCCGACTACGGCAAGGGCCACTACGTCTACACCGGCCTGAGCCTGTTCCGCGAGCTGCCGGCCGGCGTGCCCGGGGCCTACCGCCTGCTTGCCAACCTGGTGTCGCTGGGCAAGTAGAATCGTCATTCCGCGCGCCGCGGGGAACGACGGGCGGGTTGGGCGGCCAGCCGCTAATTTCGCCGCTCATACCAGCTATTAAACAGAGTGCTGACAGTAGAAAAAATCGGCGGCACGTCGATGAGTGCCTTCGGCGACGTGCTCGCCAACATCATCTTTTACGAGCGCGAGGGCCCCGCGCTCTACAACCGCATCTTCGTGGTGTCGGCCTACGCGGGCGTGACCAACTGGCTGCTGGAGAACAAAAAAACCGGCGCGCCGGGCGTGTACCACCGCATCAGCGAGTTCAAGAAATTCCACGGGGCCCTGCGCGAGGTGGCCGGCCAGCTCAAGGAGCTGAACCGGCAGTACGCGCCGCTGGGCCTGGACCTGGCGGTGGCCGACGCCTTCATCGGGCAGCGCATCGCCGACGCCCAAGCCTACCTCGACAGCCTCACCAACGTGCTGGCCTCGGGCTACGTGCGCAGCGAAAACATCCTGCAGGCGGCCCGCGAGATCCTGGCGTCCATCGGCGAGGCGCACGCGGCGTTCAACTCCGTGAACATCCTGCAAAACCGGGGCGTGCACGCCACGCTGGTCGATTTGAGCGGCTTCCACGACAACAAGCCCTACACCATCGACCAGCGCATCGGCCACGCGTTCAAGGGCATCAAGCTCGACGAAACCATTTGCGTCGCCACCGGCTACGCCAAGGGCACGGAGGGCATCATGCGGGAGTTCGACCGCGGGTATTCGGAGGTGACGTTCAGCAAGATTGCCGTGGCGCTGCGGCCCCGGGAGGCCGTCATCCACAAAGAGTACCACCTGTGCTCGGCCGACCCGGTGCTGGTGGGCCCCGGCCACTGCCGCCCGGTGGGGGCCACCAACTACGACGTGGCCGACCAGCTCGCCGACGTGGGCATGGAGGCCATCCACCCGAAGGCCTCGAAGCCGCTCGAGATCAACGGCATCGACCTACGCATCAAAAACACGTTCGAGCCCGCCCACCCCGGCACGCTGATTACCAAGGACTACGTGTCGGCCGAAACGCGGGTGGAGGTCATCACCGGCACCGACAAGGTGGTGATGATCGACGTGTACGACCCGCTGATGGTGGGCACGGCGGGCTTCGACCTGGGCATCATGCAGATTTTCTTCGAGCTGGGCGTGAGCTACGCCTTCAAGGCCACCAGCGCCAACAGCATCTCGGTGCTGATCTGGGAGAAGGACCTGAAGCACGACCTGGTGCCGCGGCTCGAAGCCCGCTACGAAAAAGTGACGGTGGAGCCCACGGCCATGGTGTGCCTCATCGGCTCCAACATCGACCGGCCCGGCCTGCTGGCCAAGGCCGCCGGGGCCCTCGCCGCGCAGGGCATCAACATCATGAGCGCCGGTTTCGCGCTGCGCAAGGTCAACATTCAGTTCATCATTGCCCGGCCGCAGTACAAAGCGGCTATCATTGCGCTGAACAACAGCCTGGCCGCCGACTAGGCCCGGCGCCGGCGTGCCCCATTTCCCACCGCCCTTCGCTTCTTTCATGAAAAACCACCTGTACCTGGCCGCGCTGCTGGCCCTGGGGGCCGCCCGGGCCCGGGCCCAAACGCTGGCGCTGCCGCCCGACACCCAGCGCGTGAGCGATGCGCAGTTCAAGGCCCGGTTCTTTGCCGACACGCTCTACGCCCACGAGCACTACACCAAAACCGAATACGAGGTGCCGATGCGCGACGGGGCGAAGCTGCACACGGTGGTGTACGCGCCCAAGGACGCGGACCGCGTGCGCTACCCCATCATGCTCAACCGCACGCCGTACTCGGCGGGGCCCTACGGGGCGGGCCGCTACCGGCTGCGCATCGCCCAGAACAGCACGATGCTGCACGAAGGCTACATCTTCGCCATCCAGGACGTGCGCGGGCGCTACCTCTCGGAGGGCACGTTTGAGGACGTGCGGCCCGCAACCGAGCAGCACCCGACCAAAAAAGATGTGGACGAAGGCACCGACACCTTCGACGCCATCGAGTACCTGCTGAAGAAGGGCCCCCGCAACAACGGCCGCGTGGGGCAGTGGGGCATCTCGTACCCCGGCTTCTACACCACGGTGGGCCTGCTGAGCCGCCACCCGGCCCTGAAGGCGTCGAGCCCGCAGGCGCCGGTCACGGACTGGTTCTGGGACGATGACCACCACAACGGGGCCTATTTCCTGACCGGGGCGATGGGTTTCTGGGGCGGTTTTGGCCAGGCCCGGCCGCAGCCGCAGGCCCACTACCCCGACGGCCCCGCGATGGGCACGCCCGACAGCTACGACTTCTACTACCGCCTGGGCCCGCTGAAAAACCTGAACGAGCAGGTGTTCAAGGGCAAGATCAAGCACTGGAACGACCTCACCCAGCACCCCAACTACGACGCCTTCTGGCAGGCCCGCAACCCGCGCCCCCGCCTGCACGGCCTGAAAGCCGCCGTGCTCACGGTGGGCGGCTTCAACGACGCCGAGGACCTGTTCGGGGCCCTCAACACGTACCGGAGCATCGAGCAGCAAAACCCCGGCCTGCCCAACCGCCTCGTGATGGGGCCCTGGGTGCACGGCGGCTGGGCGGGCAGCACCGGCGAGATGGTGGGCAACGTGGCCTACGGCCCCTCGCCCTCGCGCTGGTTCCAGGAGAACATCGAGGCGCGGTTCTTCAAGGCGTACCTGAAAGACGACAAGCCCACGGCCGCCGCCGCCCTGCCCGAAGCCACCGTGTTTGAGGGCGGCAACAACCGCTGGCGCACCTTCGACGCCTGGCCGCCCAAGCAGGCCCAGGACAAGGTGCTCTACTTCCGCCAGGCGGGGGCCCTGGCCTTCAGCCCGCCCACCGACGGCGCCAACGAGCGCCGCCGCGGCGACGTTAACTTCGACTTCGACCAGTTTGTGAGCGACCCGGCCCACCCCGTGCCCTTCACCGAGGCCATTGTGGAAGGCATGACCCGCGAGTACATGACCGACGACCAGCGCTTCGCCAGCCGCCGCCCCGACGTGCTCACCTACCAAACCGGGGTGCTCGCCGAAGACCTGACCCTGGCCGGCCCCATCAAGGCGCTGCTGCAAGTGGCCACCACCGGCACCGACGCCGATTGGGTGGTGAAAATCATCGACGTGTACCCCGACGACACGCCCGACAACCCGCGCACCGCGCCCGGCGTGCACCTCGGCGGCTACCAGCAAATGGTGCGCTCGGAGGTGATGCGCGGCCGGTTCCGCAACAGCTTCAGCCAGCCCGAGCCCTTCGTGGCGGGCCAGGTGACGGCGGTGCCCTTCACGGTGCAGGACCTGATGCACACCTTCAAAAAAGGCCACCGCCTGATGGTGCAGGTGCAGAGCACGTGGTTCCCGCTCGTCGACCGCAACCCGCAGAAGTACGTGCCCAACATTTTCGAGGCCGACGCCAGCGACTTCCAAAGCGCCACGCACCGGCTCTACCACACGCCGGCCCAAGCCTCGCAGCTCGTGCTGAAAGTGCTGCCGTAGCGTTTCCCTGGAAAGCCCCGCAAACTGTTGCGGGGCTTTTTTGTAGTAGCTGAATGCACCCGTCCGCGGGCGTCCCACCGCGGGCGGGCTGCGTATAGCCCGGTACTTCTTTTCTTTCTTTGCTGCCCGGTCGCCCGGGCATTCACCCCAACCCGCAAATACTAATGAGCTCCAACTCCACGCAGTTCGCCTTTGGCATGATTGGCCTCGGCACGATGGGCCGCAACTTGCTGCTGAATATGGCCGACCACGGGTTTGCCGTGGCCGGCTACGACAAGAACGCCAAGCAGATTGAGCTGCTGGCCCAGGAAGGCCAGGGCAAGCCCGTGCAGGGCTTCGCCGACCCCCAAGCCTTTGTGCAGAGCATCAGCACGCCCCGCGCCATCATGCTGCTGGTGCCCGCCGGGGCCATCGTCGACAGCGTGATTGCCGAGATGCAGCCCCTGCTCAGCCCCGGCGACATCCTCATCGACGGCGGCAATTCCTACTTTGCCGACACCGAGCGCCGCGCCAAGGCCCTGGGCGCGGCCGGCCTGCACTTCTTCGGCATGGGCGTATCGGGCGGGGAGGAAGGCGCCCGCTTCGGCCCCAGCATGATGCCCGGCGGCGACCGCGACGCCTACAAAGTGATGCAGCCGGTGTTCGAGGCCATTGCGGCGAAGGTCGACGGCGTGCCCTGCGTGGCCTACATGGGCCCCGGCGCGGCCGGCCACTTCGTGAAAATGGTGCACAACGGCATCGAGTACGGCCTGATGGAGCTGATTGCCGAAACCTACGGCGTCCTCAAAAACGGCTTGAACATGGACAACGCGGCCATCGGCCGGGTGTTCACCCAGTGGAACGAGGGCCGGCTGCAATCTTTCCTGCTCGACATTACGAAGGACATTTTCGCTTTTAACGCGCCCGGCACCGACCATTTGCTGCTCGACGACATCAAGGACGAGGCCCGCGCCAAGGGCACCGGCAAGTGGACGTCGCAGGTGGCCATGGACTTGCAGGCCCCGCTGCCCACCGTCGACGCGGCCGTGTCGATGCGCGACCTTTCCAAGTACAAGGCCCTGCGCGAGCAGCTGGCCGGCCTGTACCCGGCCCCCGGCGCCCCGCTGGCGGCCGCCGACCGCGAAGCCTTCCTGGGCAGCCTGGAGCAGGCGTTCTACTTCAGCATGATCATGGCCTACGCCCAGGGCATGCACATGCTGGCCAAGGCGTCGGAGGAGTACAAGTACGACTTGCAGCTGGCCGACATCGCCAAAATCTGGCGCGGCGGCTGCATCATCCGGTCCACGTTCCTGAACGACATCTTCAACGCTTACCAAAACGACCAGAGCCTGGCCCACCTGCTGCTCGACGGCGCGGTGCAAAAGCTGGTGCTCGAAGCCGCGCCGGGCATGCGCACCGTGGTGGCCGCCGCCGTCACGGCCGGCCTCGCCGTGCCGGCCTACACCAGCGCGCTGGGCTACTTCGACGCCTACCGCACGGCCCGGCTGCCTTCCAACCTCATCCAGGCGCAACGCGACTACTTCGGGGCCCACACCTACGAATTGATCGGCCAGGAAGGCGTTTTCCATACCCAGTGGACGGGGCTGCGCGCCAAGGCGGAAGCCCCCGCGGGGCCCCAGGCCAACCAGGCGCCGGCCACTTCCCCCGTTCCCAACACCAAGCAATCGTCATGAACGCGCTTTTGAAATCCCAGCCAACCGTCTTCGTCATCTTCGGCGGCACCGGCGACCTGAACGCCCGCAAGCTGGCCCCGGCCCTCTACAATTTATTCCTCGAAAACTGGCTGCCCAACCAATTTGCCCTCATCGGCACGGGCCGCACGACGCTTTCCGACGATGAATTTCGGGGGCGGATGCTCGCCGACGTCAACCACTTTTCGCGCAGCGGCAAAGCCACCGACGGCCAGTGGCAAGGCTTTGCGCCGAACATCTACTACCAGGCCGCCGACGTGCAGGACCCCAAAACTTACCGGGAGTTCGGCAAGCGCATCAAGGCGCTGGAAAAGGAGTGGGGCGCAAAGGCCAACGTCATCTACTACCTGGCGGTGGCCCCCAATTTCTTCCCCATCATCGCCAAAAACCTGGCCGAAGCCGGCCTCACCGCCGACCCCACCTGTACCCGCATCGTGATTGAGAAGCCCTTCGGGCACGACCTCGAATCGGCGAAGCAGCTCAACCAGCTGCTGGGGGAGATTTTCCAGGAGAAGCAGATTTACCGCATCGACCACTACCTGGGCAAGGAAACGGTGCAGAACATCATGGCCTTCCGCTTCGCGAACGCCATCATGGAGCCGCTCTGGAACCGCAACAACATCGAGCACGTGCAGATTTCGGTGACCGAGCAGCTCGGCGTGGGCGAGCGCACGGGCTACTACGACGGCGCCGGGGCCCTGCGCGACATGATCCAGAACCACTTGCTCCAGCTGCTGTGCATCGTGGCCATGGAGCCGCCGGTGAGCTTCAGCGCCGAAGAAGTGCGCGACCGCAAGGTGGACGTGCTGCGGGCCATGCGCCGCTTCACGCCCGAAAACGTGCGCGACATGGCCGTGCGCGGCCAGTACGGCCCCGGCTGGCTCGAAGGGCAGCAGGTGCCCGGCTACCGCGAGGAGCCGGGGGCCGACCCGCACTCGAACACCGAAACCTTCGCGGCGGTGAAGTTCTTCGTCGACAACTGGCGCTGGCAGGGGGTGCCGTTCTACCTGCGCACCGGCAAGCGCCTGCACCGCTCGGCGTCGGTCATCACCATCCAGTTCAAGGACGTGCCGCACTTCATCTTCTCGCCCGAAACGGCGGAGACGATGCGGCAGAACCGGCTCGTGATCAGCATCCAGCCCGAGATGAGCATCCGCCTGCAAGTGCAGGCCAAGCGCCCCGGCGTGGACATGATGCTCAACACCGTGGACATGGTGTTCGACTACAAGGGCACCTACGTGAGCGAGGCCCCCGAGGCCTACGAAACGTTGTTGCTCGACGTGATGCTCGGCGACCAGACGCTGTTCATGCGCGGCGACCAGGTGGAGGAAGCCTGGGATTTGGTGATGCCCATCCTCAACTCCTGGCAAACCCGCACCAGCCAAAATCTTCCCAACTATTCGGCCGACTCGTGGGGCCCCGAAACGGCCGAGGCGCTCGTGGCCAAAGACGGCTTTCACTGGTTTACGCTCCCGCTCAATGGCAAAAAATAGCCCGCCGTCGCTGCACATTTTCCCGTCCGAAAACGAAGTGCTGGGGGCCCTGGCCGACTTTTTCGTGGCCACCGCCGCCGCGGCGGTGGCCGCGCGCGGGCGCTTCGCCGTGGCGCTGTCGGGCGGCAGCTCGCCCAAAAAGCTCTACGAGCTGCTGGCCACGCCCGCCTACCGCGCCCGGGTGGCGTGGGAGCGGGGGTGCTTTTTTTTCGGCGACGAGCGCAACGTGCCCCACACGTCGCCCGACAGCAATTACTTAATGGCCAAAACGGCGCTGTTCGACCCGTTGGGCATCCGTCCGGCGCAGGTTTTCGCCGTCGACACGGCCCTGGCCCCGGCCGAGGCAGCGGCGCAGTACGGCGTGGCCGTCGAGGAGTTTTTCGGGGAGCACGAGGCGAATTTCGACCTCGTGCTGCTGGGCCTGGGCGACAACGCCCACACGGCTTCGCTTTTCCCGCACACGCCCGTGTTGCACGACCCCACCGTGGGCGTGAAGGAGGTGTGGCTGCCCGAGCAGCAGGTGTTCCGCATCACCTTCACGGCCCCGCTGCTCAACCAGGCGCGGGCCACGGCCTTTCTGGTGTACGGGGCCGGCAAGGCCGCCGCCGTGCAGCAGATCCTGGAGTTGCCGCGCGACGTGGACCGCTACCCGGCGCAGCTCATCGCCCCGGCCGCCGGCAACGTGCACTGGTTTCTGGACGAAGCCGCGGCCAACAAGCTGAAATAGACGGCCCCTGCCAAAGGAAAAGGGAGCCTTGCCGCACTGGCAAGGCTCCCTTTTCCTTTGGCAGGGGCCGTTTGCGCTACGGCAGTGCGGCAAACGCCGCCGCGGGCCGGGCTTCCTCGCCCGGGCGCAGCACCAGGGCCTCGCCGTTGCGCACCACGATGGCGGCCTTGGCCAGACCCAGAAACAAGCCGTGCTCCACGATGCCGGGGATGGTTTTGAGCTGGGCGGCCAGCTTTTCCGGGTCGGCAATCTGCCCGAAGTGGCAGTCCACCAACAGGTTTTTCTGGTCGGAAAAATAAGTGGCCGTCGGGTCGTCCTGCGCCATGCGCACCACCGGCGCGCCGCCCAGGGCCCCCAGCGCGTCGAGCACCCAGGGCAGGGCAAACGGCACCACCTCCAGCGGCAGCGGAAACCGCCCCAGCCGCGGCACCAGCTTCGACGAGTCGGCCACCACGAGCAGGTAGTCGGAGGCCGTTTCCAGGACTTTTTCGCGCAGCAGGGCCCCGCCGCCGCCTTTGATCAGGCGCAGCTGGGCGTCCAGCTCGTCGGCACCGTCCACGGCCAGGTCGAAGCGCAGGCCGCGCCGGGGCTCCACCAGCGGAATGCCCACCTGCCGCGCCAGCGCCTCGCTGCCCACCGACGTGGCCGTGCCCTGCACCCGCAAGCCGCCCCGCACCGCCGCCCCCAATTGTACAATAAACTGCGCCGAGGTGCTGCCCGTGCCCAGGCCCAGGAGCATGCCGTCGCGCACCCACCGCAGGGCGGCGGCGGCAGCTACTTGCTTTTCCTGCTCCAGGGTGAGGGCCCCGGCGGGGGTGGGTTCGGTGGGGGAGTCCATGGACTAAGTAAGAGGGATGAAGATGACTTTTAGGGCGGAGTGCGACGGCCAAATCAGCTGCTACGGGCCTATTTGCCCATTTTCTTGGCCTCGGCCATCAGCTGCTCGTCCATTTTCACGTACTCGCCGTTGGGCGGGGTGGCGGCCAGGGCAGCTTTTTTGGATGCCTCAGCGGCCGCGATGGCCCCTTTGTAATCCTTCATTTTCAGGCGGATTTTGGCTTCCGTGTTCAGGTTCCAGAACTTGGTGGGCTCGGCAACGTTGGCTTTCTGAATCCAGGCCAGGGCCTGCTTCAGGTCCTTGTTGCTATCGTTGTAATACACGGCGGCCGAGGCGAGATCGGCGGGCGCGGGCGCGGCAGCTTTGGTGATTTTCTCGTCGATCTGAGCCGCGATTTTGCTGTCCACGTCGGCCGCGATTTTGAATTTCACGCCCGTCAGGGCCCAGCTCAGCTCCACGTTGGCGGTGGCCGGGGTCAGGTCGGCGAAGTCGATGGTGAAGGTTTCCACCTTGGCCGGCAGCTTGTAGGGCTTGATGGTGAAGCGGGCCACGTCCTGGTCGTCCTTGAAGCCGTCCACTTCCGCGCCTTGCTTGAGGCTTTTGTTGAGCACCACGGTCCACTCCGCGGCGTTCGGGATGGTGTAGATGCCGTACTCACCGGCCGGCACCTTTTTCCCCTCAATGGTCACGTCGTCCGAGAATTTAATGCTCGTGGTGGCGTTGGCGCCCGTGCGCCAGCGCTTGCCGTAAGGCACCAGGGTACCAAAAACGACGCGGTTTTTCACGCCCGGCCGCGAGTACGCAACGGTTACATCGGTGAGGCCCACGCGCTGCATCACGGTGCTTTTGGGGCTGGGTTGCGGGGTATTGATTTGAGCCTGAGCCGCGGGCGCGGCCAGCAGCGTTGCGGCCGTGGCAGCCGCGGCGGAGAAAGTAAGCAGGGAGTGCTTCATCGAAAAGGAAAATGGGTTGGGTTGAGGCCCTAAAACTACAAAACCCGCGCTGGGGGCGCGGGTTTTGTAGTTTTGGGACAGCCAAACATTTGCATCCGGCCAAATAATGAGCCCATTGCCGGCCCCCAAACTGGCCCGCTGCTGGCGCGAGTTTAGCGACCGCAGGGAGCGTAACTCGTGCCCGGCTTCGGGCGAGGCTGCGCCTCGCATAGAACGGTTCCGGTTGGACGAGTGCAACGGCCGCTTGCCGCGTTGCGGCAGTGGAGGCACAGCCTCCACATCATGGCCGGCACGAGTTGCGCTGCGCTAAACTCGCGCCAGTTTGGGGGCCAGTGTGGAAGAACTGCAGCCTACGAGAGCTCAAACTGCAACCGCAGCAAGTTCGCGTAAATGCCGTTCTCGTTGTCGGCCAGCTCGTCGTGCGAGCCTTGTTCCACGATGCGGCCGCCGTCGATGACCAGAATCTTGTCCACTTTGCGGATGGTGCTGAGCCGGTGGGCGATGATGATGCTGGTGCGGTGCTGCATCAGTTCGTCCATGGCGCCCTGCACCAGCTTTTCGCTCTCGCTGTCGAGCGAGGACGTGGCTTCGTCGAGGATGAGGATGGCGGGGTTTTTCAGGATGGCGCGGGCGATGGCCACGCGCTGGCGCTGCCCGCCCGAGAGCTTGATGCCCCGGTCGCCCACCACGGCGTCGAGGCCCTCGGGGAAGGAGCTGATGAACTGCCAGGCGTTGGCCTGGCGGGCGGCGGCGATGATTTCCTCCTCGGTGGCGCCCGGCTTGCCGTAGGCAATGTTCTCGCGGATGGTGCCGCCAAAGAGCAGCGTTTCCTGCGGCACGATGCCGATGTGGCGGCGCAGCTCCGTCAGGTCGTACTGGCCGATGGCCTTTTCATCCACCAGAATCTCGCCGCCGCTGATGTCGTAAAACTGCATCAGCAGGCCGGCGATGGTGCTTTTGCCCGCGCCGCTGGGGCCCACAAGGGCGATTTTCTCGCCCGCCGCGATGCGGAAGCTGATGTCCTGCAGCACCGGCAAATCGGGCCGCGTGGGGTAGCGGAAGGCCACGTGGCGGTACTCGATGTCGCCGCGCAGGCGGATGGGCAGGGCCCCGGGCCGGTGGGTGGGCTCGCTGGCCTCGTCCAGGATTTCGAGGATGCGCTCGGAGGCCCCCAGCGTGCTTTGCACCTTGCCGTACAGCTCGCCCAGCCCCGCCACCGAGGCCCCGATGAAGGCCGTGTAGATGATGAACGACACGAGCTGGCCGATTTCGAGGTGGCCGGGGCCGGCGGTGTACACCAGCGTGGCCCCGCGCCACAGCACCAGGATGATGCCGCCGAACAAGCCGATGATCACAAACGAGACGAAGCCGCCGCGGTACAGGTTGCTTTGCAGCGCCGCCCGCACCACCTTACCCAGCGAGGCGGTGTAGCGGCCGATTTCAAACCGCTCGTTGGTGAAGGCCTTCACCGAGTTGATGGCCTGCAACGTCTCCTCCACAATGGTGTTGGTGTGGGCCAGCTCTTGTTGGGTCGTCTTGGCCAAGGTGCGGATTTTGCGGCCAAACAGCCCGGCCGCCAGCACGATGGGCGGAAAGGTGACGAGCATGAACAGCGAGAGCTTCACCGAGACGAGCATGATGAAAACGATGCCGCCCAGCAGCGTGAACACCTGCCGGAACAGCTCGGCCAGCGTCAGCGAAAACGTGTCCTGGATCTGGGCCACGTCGCTGGTGATGCGCGAAGTGATGGCCCCCACGCGGTTCTTCTCGAAGAACGGAACCGGCAGCGTCACGAACTTGGCGTAGAGCGCCTGCCGGATGTCGCGCACCGTGAACTCGCTCACCTGCGTGAAAAACCAGATGCGCCCAAACGAGAAAATCCCCTGGCACACGATGACCACGAACAGCAGCAGCGCGATGCGGTTGATGCTGAGCGCCAGGCCCCCGGGCAAGGCCACCGCCTTGTGGTTGGCCGCGTCCACGAGCTTGCCCGCCACCCAGGGGAAGGCCATGAACGTGCTGCTGCTGAGCAGCAGCATCACCAGGCCCACCACAAATTTGGCGCGGTAAGGCAGCACGAACTTGAAAATTCGCAGGCCGCGCCGCAGCGACTCTTTGTTTACTTTCGGCTTGGGCAGGTCGGCCGTTTGGTCGCTGCCGTTGGTGTTGAATCCGCTTCGGGCCATAGCTGCTGGCGCAGGAATTGGGGTGCGCCGTTGAGATGAGTAAATGATGAGAAGAAACAGCGGCCGCGGGGGCCTACTTCAAGACCTTCAGCAGCGCGGCGTTGCCGAACGGCACCGGCAGCTGGATGGCCACCGCCAGCGGCACGCCCCGGCGGGTGGCCGGCTGCCAGGGCGGCAGCAGCGCCGCCACCCGCAGGGCCTCGGCGTCGCACGCGGGCGAGAGCGACTGGGCCACTTTAAAGCCGCTGAGGCGGCCGTCGGCCCCCACGGTGGCGTTCAGCAGCACGTTACCCGTGAGTGCTTTGACGCGGGCGGCCTCGGGATATTTTAGGTTTTCCTGAAAAAAAGCGCCCAGCGCCGGGGGCCCTCCCGGGTACTGCGGGGCCATGTCGGGCCGGTTGGGGGCCCCGCCGCGGGCCTGGGCCCGCATGTGGCCGGGGCGCAGCACCACCGGCCCCGGGGCAGCCGGCGCGGGCGCCGTTTGCGCCAGGGCCGCCGGGCCGGCAAGGAGCAACAGAAACAGTGAGCTTTTCATTAACAGAACATTAGCAGGCTTCGCAAGCAAGCGCTCGGGGCCCCCAGCTAAACCGCGGGCACGGGCACGGGGTTTAGCGCGGCGGGGCGCGAAATCGCAAACAACCCGGTTGACACCAGGGCCCCGTTCAGAAGCAGGATTTCGAACCCGAACTTGTAGCCGTTCAGCCACTCTACTGAGTGCGTGACGATGAGCAGCGTGAGCAGCACGCCGCCCACGCACACGGGCAGCACGAGGCCGTCGCGCAGGCTGCGCCGCGTGAAAATTCCGAAGGCAAACAGCCCCAGCAGGGGGCCGTAGGTGTAGCCGGCGGTTTTGAACACGGCGTCGATCAGGCTCTGGTTGTTGAGGACGCGGAAGGCGAGGATGATGCCGATCAGCGCCACCGACCAGCCCAGGTGCGTGAGCTGGCGCAGGCGCGTCTGCCGGGCTTCGGGGTATTGCTTAATGTTGAGAAAATCGACACAAAACGACGTGGTGAGGGCCGTCAGGGCCGAATCGGCGGAGGCGTAGGTGATGGCGATGAGGCCCAGAATGAAGACGATGCCCGCCAGCAGCGTGAACTGCGTGGTGGCCAGGTACGGAAACACGAGGTCGGTGTCGAGGCTGTGGTTGGGCTTGAGCAGCTGCGGCAATTCGCTCAGGTGCAGGCCCTTGGCGGCGGCGTATTGGTAGAGCAGCACGCCCAGGGTGAGGAAGAGCACGTTGACGCCCACGATCACGGGCGTGAACCAAAACAGGTTTTTCTGGGCGTCGGCGAGGCTGCGGCAGCTCAGGTTTTTTTGCATCAGGTCCTGGTCGAGGCCGGTCATCACGATGGTGATGAACATGCCCGAGGCGAACTGCTTCCAGAAGAACTTGTCGTCGCCGAAGCCGCCGAAGTACACCCGCGACATGCTGCTGCCGCGCACCGTGCCCACGAGCTGCTTGAAGCCCAGGTGCAGCTCCGACGAGATGAAGTAGATGCTCAGGGCCACGCAGCTGAGCATGGCCAGCGTCTGGAACGTGTCGGTCCAGAGGATGGTTTTCAGGCCCCCGCGGAACGTGTAGAGGTAGATGAACAGGATGCTGACCATCACCGTGACGGCAAACGGCACGCCCATGGCGTCGAACACCGCCAGCTGCAGCACGCCCGCCACCAAATACAGCCGCAGCCCCGAGCCCAGGGCCCTGGAAATGAGGAAGAACAGGGCCCCGGTTTTGTAGCTCCAGTAGCCAAAGCGCTGCTCCAGGTACGTATAAATCGACACCAGCTGCAAGCGGTAGTAGAGCGGCAGCAGCACGGTGCCAATCACCACGTAGCCGGCCACGTAGCCCAGCACCACGGCCAGGTAGCTCCAGCTTTTGCCGTACACGTTGCCCGGCACCGAGATGAACGTGACGCCCGAGAGCGAGGTGCCGATCATGGCAAACGCCACCATGTACCACGGCGCGTTGCGGTTGGCCACGAAAAAGCTCTCGCTCGTGGCCTTGCGCGAGGTGAGCACCGCGATGACGACCAACACGGCGAAATAGCCCGCAATCAGGCTTAAAACAAGGGTAGGGGACATATGCGGCAAAGGTAGGGCCCCCGGCCTGCTACTCCCACGCGGCCCAGGGCAGGGCCTCGCCCACGGCGGGGGCGTGCAGCGCGCCGCGCAGCAGGCCCCCGGCCGCGATTTCGGTCAGCTGCCGCAGCGGCTCGGAGGCCGGCTCGTCGGACAAATTGAAGGTGCCGTAGTGCATGGGCACCAGGTGGCCGGCGCGCAGCACGTTGGCGGCTTTGGCGGCTTCGTGGGGGTTGACGTGGCTTTTGGCCATCATGAAGGCCGGCTTGTAGGCCCCGATGGGCATCAGCACCACGTCGAGGGGCCCGAAGCGGCGCTCGATCTGCTCGAAATGGTCGCCGTAGGCCGTATCGCCGGCGAAGTAAAGGAGCTTGTCGGCGGTTTTAATCAGAAAGCTGCCCCAGAGCACCCGGTTCAGGTCGAGCAGGCCGCGGCGGTGCCAGTGGCTGGCCGGCAGGTAGTAGATTTCGAGCGGCGCGCCGGGGCCCAGGTCGTACTGCTGCCACCAGCCGGCTTCCTGCACGGCCAGGCCGGGGGCCATGCCGTGCAGCAGCGGCGCCATTTTCAGCGACGACAGCACCTGCATGGCCGGGTTTTGCCGGGCCAGCAGCCGGAGGGAGGGCTCGTCGAGGTGGTCGCGGTGGCCGTGCGAGAGCAACAGGTAGTCGATGCCGACCAAGGCTTCGGGCCGGCAGGGCAGGGGGTGGCGCCGCCGCAGCCCCACCGAGCTGAACAGCACCGGGTCGAAGAGCAGCGTGCGGCCCGCCGCGCGCAGCACAAAGCTGGAGTGGCCCAGCCAGATCAGCACGTCGTCGGCCGCCGCAAGGGCCCCCGCGCAGTCCACCACGGCCGGGGCCCAGGCGTCGCGCTTTTTTTCTGCCTTCTGCGGGTTGGCGGTGAGCTGCCACTTCAGCACCGTGGCGAAGCTGGGCTCGAACAAGTCTTCGCCGTTGGCGAACTCGTTGCCGAACAGCTTGTTGCCCCGATAGCCGGGGCGCACGGTCGGCAGCGCGGGATTGGTGAGGTACGAAACGGGGGCCATGGCCAAACTTACACAAAACGGCCCGGCCGCGCGGGGCAGTCGGGCCGTTTTCAGCTAAAAAATACCGGGCGCCTACTTGGCCTGGCTGGCGAGCCAGGCATCGCGCAGGGATTTTTGGGCCGGGCTGAGGGTCATTTTCTGCACCGTTTCCACCGGCTGAATTTGCACGTTGGGGTCTTCGGTGAGCACCAGCTGCATGGTGCGGTCAACGCCGCCGCGGGTGCGCACCTGTGTCATCACCAAGTCGTTGGGCGAGTGGTGGTGGAGCACGTCGTCGAGGTCGGCGGGGCTTTTCAGGGCCTTGCCATCGAGCATCACCAACTGGTCGCCGCGGTCAATACCGGCCTTGTAGAGGCCCGAGCCGATGAGCGTGTTCACGGCCACCAGGCAGCGGCTCTGGGCGTCGAACTCCACCTGCCGGGGCAGGGCGGCCCCCAGCGCGTGGGTGGGCACCACGGCCAGGCCCGCCGTCAGCAGGGTTTCGGTGAAGCGCGGCTGCTCGCGGCCGTACACGTACTGCCGAAAAAAGCGGCCCGCGAACACCGTGTCGTGGCTTACCTCGCCCAGCACGCGCTGCAAGTCGGGCAGGGTGTAGGGGCGCGCCGGGGCGTAGTTGGCCTGCTGCTGGCCAAATTGCTGCCACAGCGCCTGCATGTACTTGTCGAGGCTGGTGCGGTGGTGCTGGCGCAGCTGCAAGTCGAGCACCAAGGCCAGGCCCGCGCCCTGGGTGTAGTAGCTGAGGTAGGTGTTGGCCTCGTTGGTGGGGTCGATGCTCACCGCGGCGTCGGTGAACACAGCCTGGCGGCTCATGTCGACGGCCGAGGCGTAGCGGGCCCCGGGGCTGTTGAGGCGCGCGTTCACCCAGCCCCCGATTTTTTCAAAAAACTGCTCGTCGTCGTAAAATTTGGCGCGGCGCAGGGCCAGCTCGCCGTAGTATTGCGTGAAACCCTCGGCCAGCCACAGCGCGGCGCTCGTGTTGGTGCGCTGGAAATCGAAGGGCTCCAGGTCTTTGGGCCGCAGGCGCTTCACGTTCCAGGCGTGAAAAAACTCGTGTGCCACCGTGCGCAGGTTGGCCAGGGCGTCCTCGCCGCGGAGGCCGCGCGGGGCCGTGAGGGAGGTCGAGTTGCGGTGTTCCATGCCGTCGGACGTGGTCTGGCTGAGGTAGTCGGCCAGGAAGGTGTAGTGCCCGAAGTCGAAGGTCGGCAGCGCACCAAAAATGGCTTTTTCCTCCTTCACCACTTGCTGGACGCTCTTGGCGTAGGCGTCGAGGTCGGGCACGGTGCCTTGGTAAACGGCGGCCAGCTCCAGGGTTTGGTCGCCCTCGGGCCAGGTGCGCACCTGCGAGGCCCCCAGCAGCACCGGGCTGTCCATGAAATAGGCCAGGTTGGGGGCCGTAAACGTGTTCTTATCGGCCCCGGGCCGCAGCTGGGTGGCAATTTTCCAACTCGCCGGCGCGTCGAACCGCACCTGGGCGGGGCGGTTTTCCAACCCCAGCGCGTAGCAGAAGGTGGCCGGCACGTTGAGGTGGGCGTGCTGCTGATCGATGCCCGCGTAAGTGCCGTCGCTGCGGTCGCCGTAAAGGGTGTAGTTGAACACCACCTGGCCGTCGGGGCCGGGCGTCACGTCCCAGCCGTAGGCGTCGGGCCGGGCGGTGGGCAGCGGGTGGTCGGCGCCGTCGGTGGCCACCACATAATACACATTTTTGATGAAGTCGTGCTGCGCGTAGCGCCCCGGCGAGCTGCGGGCCATGCGCACCCGCAACGGCCCCGCCGGCAGCCCCGAAAACGTGGCCGTGATTCGCGCCTCGTGGTGCACGGCGTTGGGGAACGCTATCGTGTAGCGCACCGCTGGCCCCACTGGTGCTACTGCCGGGGTAGGGCCCGGGGCCGGCGGCGGAGCTGAGGTAGCGGCCTTGGGGGCCACGGAGGCAGGTTTTGGGGCGGGCTTCGGGACCAGCACGGGCGTCAGGGCCTTTTTCGGCAGCACCTTCGCGGCAGGTTTTGCGGCGGGCTTCGCGATGAACTTTAGGGCGGGCTTCGCGATGGGCTTGGCGGCCGGGCGTGGGGCTTGGGACTGGGCCCGCAGCCCCGTTGGGCCGAGGCCAACGCACCAGACCAGGGCCAGTAAAGGTGTAAAATGCTTCATAGCAGGACGGTAAAAAAGAACGTGAGCGAAGAAAGAAATTTTGGTATAAAAGCGAGGATTAAACCGCGCTGCGCCTCGTGCGCGAACACCAAAATTAGCATTTTCCGCTGTTGAGTCCCCAAATGTATGCAAATAAACGGCCCTGTTTATTCCAGCGCATCGCCCGGCCCGGCCGGTCCGAACACCGTGCCTTCCACGGCCCCGCCGAAGAAAAACGCTTGCCGCATCGGGCGCAGCCCCAGCCCGGCCAGCGCCGCGTGCAGGTCGGGCATCTGCCGGGCCCGCACGGCCGCTACCGCCCCAAAAAACCGGTACATGGCCCCCAGCAGCGCCCGCTGCCAGCCGCGCCGGGGCCGTCTGAAATCGGCCAGCAGCCACGGGGCGGCCGGGCGCCGGGCCGCCGCCAGCCGGGCCAGCGCGGGCCCCAGCGCAGCCGGGGGAAAGCAGTCGAGTACAAAAAACGTGACGAGCGCATCGAACCGCTCGCCCGGCCCCAGCGCCGCTTCGGTGCCCTGCCGGAACTCGACCTGCCCGGCCGCGCCCGGGGCCGTGCGGCGCAGGTGGGCCACGGCCCGCGCCAGCATCGGGCCCGAAGCTTCGAGGTAGAGCACGGCGGCGCGGGGGCGGCGGCGCAGCACCTCGGCCAGCACCCAGCCGGTGCCGCCGCCCAAAATCAATACGTGGGGGGCCCCGGCGGGCAGGCCGGCCAGCGCCGCCCGCTGCGCCTGCCGCAGGCTGCCGCCAAACACCAGCCCGGCCAGCGCGTCGTAGCACCACGCCACCCGGTCGAAGTTGCCGCTGAGGCGCGGGGCGGGGCGCGAATCGGAAGAAATTTGACTCAAATTGAAAAAATGTGTGGCTTCAACCGCCTGAAAAACAACCTGCCCCCGGCGCGGCCGGCCCCTTTCAACGAAAAAAAAGCCCCGCGGCTTGCGCCGCGCCGCGCCGGCCGCTTACCTTTGCGTCACCAAACGGCAATCTCCCCTGGGAAGTTGGCTGCTGCGGTACCGCTGCGCTTGTGGCGAAATTGGTAGACGCGCTGTCTTCAGGCGGCAGTTCCGCAAGGTGTGGGAGTTCGAGTCTCCCCGAGCGCACGTAGAATGAGGCCAATCCGCGAGGGTTGGCCTTTTTTTGTGGCGCGGCGCGGTTTTTGGCGGGCCCCGGGTTTTTCTTGCACTTCCTATTTGCGTGCCCATGAACCGTTTTCAAGCGCGCCTGGCGGCCCTGGCCGGGGTGCTCACCGCCGAGGCCGTGGCGGGCGTGGCGATATTCGTGCTGGCGTTCGGGCTGTTTTTTTACCTCACGCGGGAAGTGTTTGGCCAGCACTCGGCGGTGTTCGACAACTGGGGCTTCGCGCAAATGGACCGGCTGCGGGCCGCCGCCCCCTGGCTGACGTGGTGGGTGTTCCGGCTCACGTTTTTCGGGTCGGTGATGTTTTTTGTGCCGGCCAGCCTGCTGGTGCCGCTGCTGCTCAAGCGCCGGGGCCTGGGCCGCTACGCCGTGGAACTGCTGCTGGCCATGGGCGGCGGCCTGGCCCTGAACGAGTTGCTGAAGGCCTGGGTGCACCGGCCCCGGCCGGCGACGGCCCTCATCTACCAGTACGGCCTGAGCTTTCCCAGCGGCCACGCCATGATGAGCATGGCCTACTACGGCTGCCTGGCCTGGCTGGTGGTGCAGCACACCGGGCGCTGGGGCGCGGCCGCCGCGCTGGTGGGCTTTGCGGTGCTCGTCGGCCTGAGCCGCGTGTACCTGCACGTGCACTACCCGACCGACGTGCTGGCCGGCTTCGCCGGCGGGGCCGCGTGGCTGGTGCTGCTGCGCACCGGCCTGCGGCTGTTCTGGCAAGAAGAGAAATTGATGTGATTGAATGCGAAAATGAAGACGATCAGCACGTTTCGGGTTGTTTCGGAAACTTCCTGAACGGCTTCAATGCGGAAAAGTGAAATCAAAAGCGGGGGCCCTCATTTCCACATTCTTTCAAATCTTTACCTGCACGCGCAGGGCCAGGAGGCCTTTCACGCCTTGCAATTCCTCTAATTCCAATTCTTCCACGCCGGGCTCCAGCAGGCCGCGGTCCTGGAGGTAGTCGATGTATTCGAGGTATTCGGTGGCCTCGCGGGTTTGGGCGTACACCAGGGCCAGGCGGCCGGGCTGGGTGAGGCGCTCGCCGGTGCCGAGCACGGTGGCCTTGTCGATGCGCTTCTTGATGATTTCGTAGCGGATGTTATAGGCCCCGTCCACGTCGAACTGCCGCTCGTCCTGCCGGAAGCGAATGCTCAGCGACTGGCCGTGGATGTAGATGAGCTGGGTGGTTTCCAGCAGCACGGGCAGGGTGGGGGCCAGCGCGTGGGTGCGCCGCGTGATTTCCACCATCGTCAGCAGCTGCCACAGGCGCAGGTTTTTGAGGAACACCAGGTCGAACGGCTTGTCCCGCACCAGCGACTCGCCCACGTAGATGTTGAACTCCACGCCGTCGCTTTTGAAGCGCTGGAAGTAGTGCGGAAACATGCCCTGGGCCTTGGCTTCTTCCTCGTCGAGGAAGGCCCCCACGGCGTCGTTGATGGCCGTCACGCTCTGCTCGAACGCTTGGCGGCGCTTGTAAAGAATGCCCAGGCGCGGGTCGATGTTGGCCCAATACGCCGTGATGACCGGCCGCAGCTCGGGCGTGTGCTGGGCCAGGTACTCGAACAGCGGCTCCACCTCCCGCCGCAGCGACTCGTAAATGCTCAGCTCGTCGCCGCTGGTGATGCCCAGGCGCAGGCGGCGCAGGTTCTTGCCGATGTAAAACTTGAGCTCGTCCAGAATGGGCAGCTGCCGGAAGCTCGACGCCTTTTTCAGCACCCGGTGGGCCAGGGTGAGGTGCTCGACGAGGTCGCCCTGGATGGCCTCGTTGCGGGCCGTGCTGCTGCCGCGGATGTCGCAGGAGCCGTGCAGCGGGTACACGTCTTCGAACACGATGTCCTCCATGGCGGCCCCGCGCTGGCCTTCGTCCTGCCGGGCCAGCAGGTTGCGGGCCGCGTCGGTGAAGCGCCATTCCATGGTGGGGTGGATGGGCGTGAACTGCTCCTGCATCACGGCCTGGATGCGGGTTTGCAGGTCTTCGGCGTTGCGCTTCACCGCCACCGCAAACAGGGGCACGAACTGCGCCACCTTCTCCAGGTCGAACTCGTCGAGGTCGCCGGCGTTGGGCGAGCCCAGCTCCAGCAGGCCCACCGTGTCGCCGCCGTAGGGCAGCAGCACCAGAATGGCCGATTGAATGCCCAGGTCGAGCACCTGCTCGCGCAAATCGGCCGGAATGTCGGCCCGCTCCACGTCGGAGAGCACCAGCGGGCGGCGCTCGCGCAGCAGCCGGTCGTAAATCTGGCGGAAGCCGCTGTCGCGCCGGCTGTGCTGCACCTGCTTGGTGAGGAAGCTGTGGTTGATCTTGCGCCCGAAGTCCACGAACGCCTTTTTCTTCTCGTCGTAGGCCGCGATGCCGAGCTGCAGGGCCGGCCGCGCAAACAGCACCCGCAGCTTCTCCTGGATCTGCTCCAGGCGGTCGGCGGCCTGCAGCACGTCGCGCTCCAGCAGGTCGTACTTCAGCTCCGAAAGGATTTCCTGGTCCGTCACGTCCACGAGCTGGAGCACGTTGAAGCCTTCGAGCACGAAGTGCTCGGGCGGCAGCAGCTCGCGCCACAGGGCCAGGTTGTGGCGCTGGTGCCCGAGCTGTTCGAGCTGGTCGGGGGTGAGCACGGGCAGCGGGCCCACCGCCCGCACCTGCACAAACGACGAATCGATGCCCACTCCGTAGTGCCGGTACAGGCCAATGTCGTAGTCGGGCACGGTGAAGATGATGGCCCCCGCGGCGGGCAGCTCCACGCCGTACATCCGGTGCAGCACGAGCTGGTAGGCCATCCGGGTCATGAATTCCTCTGTGCGGGCCTGGTTCAGGTTGAGGGGCTGCTTGATGGCGCGCTCCTTGTTCAGCAGCACTTCGGCGAAGCGCGGCGTGTGGTAGAAGCTCATGCGCTGGAACGGCGCAATGGCCCCGCTGATCGAAGTGCCCACCGCCGCCGTTGGGAACACAGCCAACATGATCGTTTCCAATAAGTTGCATTCCCGGTCGAGCAGGACGGTGTCGGCCAGGGGGCCGCGCAGCTCCGGGGCGCGCGCCACCTGCCGGGCAATGGACCGGGCCAGCAGGGCCAGGCCGGGGTTGGGGTCGGTTTCGCGGGCCCGCCAATACGCCAGCAGCGGCTCCAGGCTCAGGGCCGTGGCAAACGGAAACGCCGAGGGCCCCGGCTCCTGTTGGGGGCCCGAGGGCCCGGGGCCCTCGGCGGGGGCAAAGGGAACCGCCGCAGCGGCATCAAGGGCAGAAGTCGGCATGGCGGCGGAATAATATAATTATATAAAGCAGCGCGGGGCCCTGGTATACGCGGCGCGTCCGGCCGGCGGTTCGGGCCCGCTACTTGGGGATGACGGTGTACACCGGCTTCTGGTCGGTTTCGGTGGCGTTGACGGCCAGCGCAACCTGGCCCGACAGGAGCGGTAGCTTGGCCAAGGTGGCCGTTTTCTGGGTGTTGCGGTAGCAGGTGCAGCAGCCGTCGCCGCTAAATTCACCTTTCAGCGCAATGTCTTTCAGCTCGTAGCGCCGCGGCTTGTTTTTTAAAGGCTGCCTGGGGAGCGAATCGTTGCGCACTTCGATGCGGTACAGGTACGTGTTGAGCTTGCGGGCGCCCGACTGCGCAAAGGGGAAATTGTTGTTCAGCACGAGGGTGTCGGGCTGCAAAGCAGTGGCCCGGACGATGGTGACCAAATCGAAGCTGCCCGCGGCGTTGAGCGAGTCGGCGTACTTCGTATAGGTGTCGATGGTTTTGGTTTTGAGGAGCACGGGTTGGCCTTTGGCGTTCATCTGCAAGGCAAAGCGCTTCACCAGCACGGTGTCGAGCTCCGCCTTCGGATCGAATTTGCCCGGGTCGCGGGTGTTGAACCGCAAGTAAAACGCATCGGCCCGCTCGTCCTGGCAGTTGCACGCATTGTTGGCGCAGCAGCCGGCCAACAACAGGGCCCCCAGGCCCGGGAACAGCAAAAATCGAAACAACCCCCTCATGCCCCAAAGATACGGCCGGCCTAGCGGCGGGCGCGGCCGGCCGGGGCGGGCAGCGTGGGGTTATCGACGGGGCCGCGGGCCAGCAGCAGGGGCCGCAAGCGGGCGGCGGCCGTGTCGAGCTGGGGGCGGATGCGGGCCAGCGCCCCGCGCAGGGCCAGCACATCGGCCAGGCGGGGGGCCGTGTTCTGGGCGTAGCCGTAGTACATGGCCACCTGGGCGCGGCCGGTGCCGGTGCCGGCGTAGGTGCCCAGCAGCCGGCCTTGCGCGTCGGACACCTGCAGCTCGGCCGTCACGTCGGTTTGGTAGGTTTCGAGGGGCATGCCCAGCAGGGTGGGGGTGAGCAGCAGCACCATTTGCACGGCCTGGAAGCCCCGTTGCAGGCGGTGCGCGCGGGCGTGGGTCACCACCAGGCGCGCGTAGCCGTAGGTGGCCGAGTCGGTGGGGTCGGCCACGTTGTTTTGCATCTCGCTGCGGAGCAGGCGCAAGGGCTCGTCGGGCAAAAAGCCGTCGCTGGCGGCCAGGGGCCCCGGGTCGGTGGATAGCTCCACCGCGGGCAGCCGCTTTTGGAGCGGGGCAGAAGGCGTGGCCGCCAGCGGCACCTTGGCAGAGCGACAGCTGCCGGATATTAAGCCAGAAATTAACAAGATAATATAAATAAAATACAATTTTGATTTCATAACCAATTATTGGAAAGTGTAGAAGAACGGCTCAATGGCAACCCTAAATAACCATATAGCAGCTACTATTGCACTTTATGATTTAATAAAGCACAAGGTAGTATTTTGTCGTTATAAAACGACAATGCCGTAAAAGTTAAACTTACCGACTAGTGGGCGGCGGCGGGCCCGGCTTCGGGCAGCGCGGCGGGGTCGGGGCCCTGGTAGTCGTCGATGAACTCGCCTTCCCAGCGGGCCACCACGGCGCTGGCCAGGCAGTTGCCGAGCACGTTCACGGCGGTGCGGGCCATGTCCATCAGCGCGTCGATGCCCAGGATGATGAACACCGGCCAAGCCGGCAGCCCAAACGAGGCCACCGTGGCCAGCAAAATCACGAGCGAGGCGCGGGGCACCCCGGCCACGCCTTTGCTGGTGAGCATCAGCGTGAACACCATCAGCAGCTGCTGCCCGAACGAGAGCGGCACCCCCGCCGCCTGCGCCACAAACACGGCCGCCAGCGAGAGGTAGAGCGTGGTGCCGTCGAGGTTGAACGAGTAGCCCGTCGGCATCACGAAGGCCACGATGCGGCGCGGCACCCCGATGCTTTCCATGGCTTCCATGGCGCGCGGCAGCGCCGCCTCGCTGCTCGTGGTGGCGAAAGCGATGCTCACCGGCTCGGCCACCGCCGCCACAAAGCGCCGCAGCGGGATGCGCATGAGCAGGGCCACCGGCAGCAGCACCAGCAGCACGAAGGCCACGAGGGCCCCGTAGAGCGTGAGCAGCAGCTGCAAGGCGTTCAGCAGCGGCGCGAAGCCCAGCTTGCCCACCGTGTAGGCCAGGGCCCCGCCCACGCCCAGCGGCGCGAAGTACATCACCACGTTGGTGAACTTGAACATCACCTCCGACAGGCTTTCGCAGAAGTCGAGCATCACGCGCCGGGGCCGCTCGGGGGTGAGGGCCAGGCCGATGGCGAAGATGATGGCGAACACCACCACTTGCAGCACCTGCCCCTCGGCCACCGATTTGGCGATGTTTTCGGGGAAGATGTGCAGGATGATGTCGGCCGCGGTTTGGGGCACGGCCGCGGCCAGCGCGTCGGCCTTGTCAGCAATGGCCACGTGCTTAATGCCCACCCCGGCCTTGGTTAAGTTGATGGCGGCCAGGCCGATGAACAGGGCGAACGTGGTCACGACCTCGAAGTACACCAGCGCCTTCAGGCCCATGCGCCCCACCTGCTTGAGGTTGGCGTGGCCCGCGATGCCCACCACCAGGGTGGCGAACACCAGCGGCGCGATGATGGTCTTCACCAGCCGCAAAAACGCGTCGCTGAGCACCTTCAGGTGCAGGGCCGCCGCCGGGGCGTCGTGCCCCACTTCGATGCCCACCAGCATGCTCAGCACAATCCAGAGGGTGAGGGCGCGGTGCGGCGCCACGGCCAGCGCCAGGGCCCCCAGTGCCGCCCAGCGGGCGGCCACGGGCACGGCGGGCGGCAGCGCTACCCGGCCGCTCTGCGCCAAAACGGTGAGCAAAACGGCCAGCAGCAGCAAAACCAGGGCGGATACGGCAGCGCGCGAAAGCTTCATGGGCAACGACGAAAATAAATGTAGCCCGCATGAAGAAACCACAGGCCGGGCAAAGGTAGCCGGCCGCACGCCCTTTGCCCGTGCCCCGGCCCCGCGCCGGCGGCCGGCCCGCCGGAAGCCGAGGGCCCCGGCCGCATACGCTTCGCGCCGGTTGCCCACTGGCCCGGGGCCGTGTTTTCGCTGCATCTTCGCGCCGCCGTGCCCCTTGCTTCGCTCATGCCCACCTGGACCCTTACCGCCCTCGAATTGCCGCTGCGCTTCGTCTGGAAAATCTCCCGCAACGCGTCTACTGTTAAAACCAACCTCGTGGTGCAGGCGTCCGGGGCCGGCCACACCGGCCGGGGCGAGGCGGCCCCCAACGTGCGCTACGCCGAGTCGCCGGCCCTGCTCCAGCAGCAGTTCGCCGGCTTGGTGGCCGCTGGCCTGGGGAGCGTCGAAACCCTCGACGACCTCGACGCGCTGCGCGCCGCCCACCCCGTGGCCCACGCCCTGGGTTTTGCCCTGGAGGCCGCGCTGGTGCAGTGGCTGGCCGCCCGCGCCGGGCAGCCGGTGTGGCGGTGGCTGGGCGTGCCGCCACCCGCCGCGGCCGTGCCCACAGCGTTCACGCTGCCCATTATGCCGCCCGCCGGGGTGGCCGCCTTCCTGGCCGGGCAGCGGGCCGGGCGGTTTAAGCTGTTGAAGGTGAAGGTAGACGCCGCCAGCGGACTCGACCTGCTGCGCGAGGTGGCGCGGGTGCTGCCCGGCCACGCCCTGCTCGTGGACGGCAACGAGGCCTGGGCCGACGCCGACGGCCTGCTGCGGTTCCTGGAGCAGGCCCGCGCCGTGCCGGGCCTGTGCATGGCCCTGCTCGAGCAGCCCTTGCCCGCTGCCTGCGCCGCCGACTACCGCTACCTGCGCCCCCGCACCGGCGTGCCGCTGCTGGCCGACGAGTCGGTGACCGACACGGCCGACTTCGACGCCATCGCCCAGCAGTTCCACGGCGTAAACGTGAAGTTGATGAAGGCCGGCGGTTTCCGGCGCGGCATCGAGCTGCTGCGCCGCACCCGTGCCCGCGGCCTGCGCCCCATGCTGGGCTGCATGGTCGAAACCAGTCTGGGTATTGCTGCTGCCTTGCAAATCAGTGCGTTGGCCGACGTGCACGACCTCGACGGCTTCCTCATCGTTAAAGATGAGCCGTTCGGCCTGGTGCGCGAGGAAAACGGGGCCCTGGCGCTGGTTTAGTCCGCCTTGGCGGCGGCCGGGGCCCGCTCCGAAATCGGTGAGGGCCCCGGCCGCCCCGGGGCCCTACTTATCGGCCCGAAGCTGGGCGTCCAGGGCCGTGAGGTCGAGGTCGATTTGGCGGGTATCGGGCCGGGTGGTGCGTTTTTGGCTCAAAAGGGCAATTTTGCTGTTGAGCAACTCCACCTTGCGCTCCAAGAGGCGCAGGCGCAGCTGAAGGGCGTCGGTTTGGGCCTGGGCTTCGCCGGGCTTGGCCGGGGCGGGCAGGGTGTAGGTGACGAACGCCGCGCTGGCGGGCACCGAGCTGTCGCCGCGGGCCGCGGCAGCGGCGCCCGGCGTGGCGAACACCAGGCCACCGTCGGGGCGCACAAAGTCGCCTTCGCGCAGCGTCGTCAGCTTGCCGCCCGGAAATTCCACGATGCCGCTCTTGTAGTTGATCTTGGTGCCGTTGGCCAGGCGCACGTTCTGGGTGAGGGCCGTCGTCTGGGGGCCCTCGCGCCGCACCACGGCCCCGTTTTGGTACACGAATTGCGTTTGGGCCGTGGTTTGCACGGGGTAGCCGCCCTGCTGAGCGGTGGCCCCGCGCGGGGCCGCCAGGGCCGCCGAGGCCCCCATTAAAAAAATAAAGCGCTTCATAAGGGTAAGCAATAAGGTGCAAAAGACGATAATACGGCTAACGGCCGAGTTTGGTGGGGCCCCGCCAGTAAAAATAGTTTAAATACCCCGGAACGATGTTGCAACATTAAATGTATGTACATTATATTTGTAGTTCCAATCGTATTCTACCCATGCGTATCGAAGACGAAATCAAGCAGCCCGTGTTCCGCGACGACTATCAAAAAACTTACATCAACTTGATATACACCGCCGGCTGGCTGGAGGTGCAGCAAGCGGCGGCCTTCAAGCCGTTTGGCCTCACGCTGCCGCAATTCAACGTGTTGCGCATCCTGCGCGGGCAGCACCCGCTGCCGGCTACCGTGGCCTTGCTCATCGATCGGATGCTGGACAAGACCAGCAACGCCTCGCGCATCGTGGACCGCCTCGAAGAGAAACAGTTCGTGACCCGCCGTGTGTGCCCGGCCAACCGCCGGGCCGTTGACATCCGCATCACCGAGAAAGGCCTGGAATTGCTGGGCCGCATCGAGGATGAAGGAGTTATGAGCCCGGCCCGCCTTGGCATGGGTAACCTTTCCGCTGGCGAAATGCACCAGCTCAGCGATCTGCTCGACAAAGTGCGCGGCTAGCCGCTTCCCCATTTGTTTTTCCCGCCGCCTGCCGGCGATATCCCCTTACCCTTTTTATTTACCTTTTTTCCAACATGAAAAAAATTCTGTTTCCCGCCCTGCTAGCCATGGCTGCCCTGAGCGCCGCCCCGGCCGCTTACGCCCAAACGACGGCCGTTGCTCCCAAAGGCGTGGCTACCTACAAGCTGCAGCCCCAGCTGAGCACCCTGGGCTGGGAAGGCAAAGCCGTAACCCACGGCCACACCGGCACCATCCAGTTCACGGGCGGCGATCTGCTCGTGAAAAAGGACGCGGTGGTGGGCGGTACCGTCACCGTGGACATGAAAACCATCAAACCTACTAACATTCCGGACGCCGAGTCGCAAGGCAAGTTTGTGGGCCACATGAGCAGCGACGACTTCTTTGGCGCGGAGAAAAATCCCACCGCCACCTTCAAAATCGTGAGCGTGACCCCCATCAAAGGAGCCGCTGCTACCGCCAACAACGCCACCATCGCCGGCGACATGACCATCAAAGGCGTTACCAACCGCATCACGTTCCCCGCCAAAGTGGGCGTGAAAAACGGGGTGGCCGCCGCCACCGGTAAGGTCACCATCGACCGCACCAAGTTTGGCCTGAAGTACGGCTCTAAGTCGTTCTTCGACAGCATCGGCGACAAAGCCATCAACGACGAGTTCACGCTCGACTTCAACGTGCTCGCCAAGCAATAATCGCGGCCTGCGTTTGAATGTAAAAAGCCCCGCCAATGAATTGGCGGGGCTTTTTTTGTTTGCTTCCAATGGCTTAATCGTTGCGCTGGGGGGCGGCGGCCGGTGGGGTTGGCATGGGGGCGGGCCCCGGCGCGGGCCCCGGCGTGTACATCGACTCAATGCCGGGGCGCAATTCGAGGCGCATGGGGGCCACCGTCGTTTCGCGCAGGCTTAGGATGCCGTACACGGTTTCGCCGGGCTTGATGACGCGGTTGGTCAAGTCGAAGGTTGCGAACTCCTTGCGCATATTGTCGTTGGCTAAGCCGGCCCCGAGCATGTTGCCGCCGGCGATGAAGGGCCCCGTGGGCAGAAACGTGTTGTTAGCGCTGGTGGTGTAGCCGTTGGTGGAAGTAGAGGTCGTGAGGGTGACGTTCAGCAGCAGGTACAGCAGGTAGATGGCCACGCCCTGCTTCATATCCTGCGCCGCCGTTCCGCTGGCAACGGGCGTAATGGGCCGGTCGCCGTACACCAGGCTCAGGTCGCGCGAGAAATTCAGCTCCCGGCCCGAGTGGTTGGTGACGCGCACGGCGGCCACGTGGTAGCCTTTTTTGATTTCTTTTTTCAGGTACTTCTTGTTGTGGCCGTGCAGCCGCAGGGCGTCGAACTGGTAGCCAAAATCGACCGGTGCGTTGGCCGCCGAAGCCTGGTAGGTAGCGATGCGGTTGGGCCGGATGGGGGTATAGGAGCCGGCGCACCCCGTGGAGAGCAGCAGCGCACCGATACCGGCCGCGCATCCTAAAGTAAAACGTTGTTTCATGCGGGTAATGATGGGTAATGAGCGAAAGGTGAAAAAGTGGAACCCACAAAACTAATCCGGCAGCACCAGCTCGCGCGGCAGCTCAAAGCTCAATTCCTGGCTTTTCTTGCGCCGGTGCAAATCTTTGAGCACATCGTCTAAATCGGGCTTGTATTCGACCCATAAATCTTCGTGCAGGTGCTTGAGGATAAGGCCCGGGAGGCGCGCCGCCAGCCGCGCCACGGCCCGGTAGAAGCCGTCGTACCCGCTGTCGAACTGCCCCGAGTAATGGTCGAGGCAAAGCCGCAGCGTGTACACCAGCAAGTCGATTTCGAGCTGCTTGCTTTTGGTGACGCGGCGGGCACGGGCGGCTTCCTGCACGCTGGCGCGCAGGGCCTTCACGAGGCTGCGGTTGAGCAGGCGCCCGCTCACGGACAGGTTGAACAGGGCGTGGACGCGGTCGGCCGATTCTTCCTGGATCTGGGCCAGCGTCACGTCGGCCAGCAGCTCGAAGCGGAAGGTTTCGTACAGCTCGGCGTCGCGGCGCACGGCGCGCAGCAGCAACGCTTCTTTTTCGCTTTCGCCGAGGCGCTTGAGGACTTTTTTGAATTCGGCGGACGGAACGGGCATTGGGCGGGGAATTAAGGGCGAGTCGTGGCCGCGGGGCCGGCGGCGCCGGGGCCCTGCGCGGAGGGCCCCGGCCAAAAAAATTGGTGGCCGCTCGCCGTTCGGCCGCGAACCTGCCCCCGCGAACAAAAGCGGACGGGGCCCGAAAATTACGCCCGCCCCGCCCGCTTGCTGGCCGCCGGCAGAAACGATTTGCCGGCCGTAGGTGTTGATAAAGGCCGCCAACCCCGGTCCGCCGCGTAAATTTGCCCCATGACGACCCGCCCCCAAATTGAGTTCGACGAGGATGTATTGCTGCTCGATGAAATCGTCGAGCCGCGCAGCCTCGTGGTGTACAACGACGAGGTGAACACCTTCGCCCACGTCATCAAAACCCTGATCGACGTTTGCCAGCACCAGCCCGAACAGGCCGAGCAATGCACCCTGCTCATCCACTACAAAGGCAAATGCAACGTCAAAAACGGCTCTTACGAAGAGCTGGAGCCCCTTTGCACGGCCATTCACGACCGTGGCATCTCGGCGGATATTTCTTGATGCGAGGATGGGTGGAATGTGAGAAGGTGGAAATGCTAAGATTTCCTGGAATTCCGCATTGGCAACATCTTCACGGCTGGCACCTTTCCACGTTCTGCACCTTAATTGAATGGATTTTCCTTCCAAGCTGATTGAAAACGCTGTGGGCGAGCTGGCCCGCCTGCCCGGCATCGGCCGCAAGACGGCCCTGCGCCTGGCCCTGCACCTGCTCAAGGCCGACACCGATACCACGGCCTCGCTGGCCGAGGCGCTGGCCAAGATGCGGTTCGAGATAACTTACTGCCGCACCTGCCACAGCATTTCCGACGCCGAGGAGTGCACCATTTGCGCCAACAAGCTGCGCGACCACGCCCAGGTGTGCGTGGTGGCCGACGTGCGCGACGTCATCGCCATCGAAAACACCGGCCAGTACCGCGGCGTGTACCACGTGCTGGGCGGCGTCATCTCGCCCATCGAAGGCGTGGGGCCCAACGACTTGCACGTCGACTCGCTCGTGGAGCGCGCCGCCGCCGACGGCTCCGAGGTGCGCGAAATTATCCTCGCCATCAGCCCCACGATGGAGGGCGACACCACGGCGTTCTACCTCTCGCGCCGCCTGCGCGACCTGCCCAACGTCCACATCAGCACCATTGCCCGCGGCATTCCGATGGGCGGCGAGCTGGAGTACGCCGACGAAATTACCCTGGGCCGCAGCATTGTGGACCGCCAGCGTCAGGTGGGGTTTTAGGGCTGGCTTTCAAGGCTTTGGCGGTGGTTGAGCGGCTGTTGTCCCTTGGTTTTGGCGGACGGTTTCAGCCGCCGGTGGTGCGCTGCGTATCAGCCAATAGCTATAAGTCATTGGCTTAGTTGCTTAATAGCCGTTGACTGTTAGCTTTGGCGGTAGGTTTTGGCAGCCAGCCACTGGCGGGCCGCATAAAAGCCATCTGCCAAAAGCCTTAAAGTGAAGCTCTCCGTCGTCGTCGTCAGCTACAACGTCTGCTATTTTCTGGAGCAGGCGCTGCTCTCGGTGCAGCGTGCGGCGGAAGTGCTGGGCGAACCGGTCGAGGTGTTCGTGGTCGATAACAACTCGGCCGACAATTCGGTGGCCATGGTGCGGGCCCGGTTCCCGGAGGTCATCCTCATTGCGAACCCCGACAACCCGGGCTTCAGCCGCGCCAACAACCAGGCCCTGCGCCGCGCCACCGGCCAGTACCAGCTGCTGCTCAACCCCGACACGGTGGTGGAGGAAAACGCCTTCCGGGCCTGCTGCACCTTCCTGGACGCCCACCCCGCCTGCGGAGGGCTGGGCGTGCAAATGTTCGACGGCCAGGGCCGCTTCCTGCCCGAAAGCAAGCGCGGGCTGCCCACGCCCGCCGTGGCCCTCTACAAAATGCTGGGCCTGAGCCGGCTGCTGCCCAAATCGCGCACCTTCGGCCGCTACCACCTGGGCTTTCTGGACGAAGAGCAGACCCACGAAATCGACGTGCTCAGCGGGGCCTTCATGCTGCTGCGCCGGGCCGCGCTCGATCAGGTAGGGCTGCTCGACGAGGATTACTTCATGTACGGCGAGGACATCGACCTTTCGTACCGCCTCACGCAGAGCGGCTGGAAAAATTACTATTTCCCCGGGGCCCGCATCATCCATTACAAGGGCGAAAGCACCCGGCGTACGAGCGTGAATTACGTGTTCGTGTTCTACCGGGCGATGGTGATTTTTGCCCGTAAGCACCTCGCGCCGGGGCCCGCTGGCCTGCTATCCCTGCTGATTAGCGCGGCCATTTGGCTGCGGGCCGGCGCGGCCGTAATGGAGCGCCTGGCCCGCCGCGCCGCGCCGGTACTGCTCGACGCCGGCCTGATTTACACCGGCATGTTTTTCTTGAAAAATTACTGGGAAAAGGCTGGCAAATACGTGGCGGGGCCCTATCCGGCGCAGTACATGCAAGTGGCCGTGCCCGCCTATATTGCCGTGTGGCTGGCGGCGGCGTACCTGAGCGGCGGCTACGACCGCCCCGTGCAAACGGCGCGCCTGGCGCGGGGCGTCCTCATCGGCACGGTGCTGATTTCGGCACTGTCGAATTTCCTCGATGCCTGGCGGTTCTCTAAGGCGCTCATCGTGTTGGGCGGGGCCTGGGCGCTGGCGGCCCTGGTGGGCCGGCAGCTGGCCACCCACTTTGTAAAATACAAAAACCTGCGCCTGAGCGAACGGCCCCGGAAAAAAATCGCCGTCGTGGGCTCGGCCGCGGAAAGCCAGCGCGTGGGCCAGCTGCTCGCCGCCGCCGGGGTGGCTGCCCGCGTGGTCGGATACGTGGGGGTGGGCCCCGGCACCGGGCCCGGGCCGGAACCTCGCTCATTAGTTTGCCCGTCCCGCCAAGCGCCGGCCGAACGGCTGGGCGGGCTGCGCGAGCTGCCGGATTTGGTGCGCCGGTACGCCCTGGACGAATTGATTTTTTGCGGCCGCGACTTGCCCGTCAGCCAAATCATCGACCTGATGCGGGCCCTGCCCGCCGCGCCGCTGGTGGCCTACAAAATCCTGCCCGATGACAGCGCGTGCATCATCGGCAGCAGCCGCAAAGACGCGCCCGGCGACTATTACGCCCCCAGCGTTCTGCTGAACCTGCACCAACCGGGCCCCGCGCGCGCCAAGCGCCTGCTCGACGTGCTGAGCGCCGCCGCGCTGCTGGTGCTGGGGCCCGTCGTCATCTGGTTTCAGGCGGATAAGCAGGAATTTTTGCGCAACGCCGGGGCCGTGCTGCTGGGCCGTGCTACCTGGGTGGGCCTGCGCCACACGCCCGGCCGGCCCCCGGCCCGGCGCGCCGTGCTCTCGCCCGCCGCCGCCGCCGCGCCCCTCGGCGAAGGCGCCCGGCAGCACCTGGAGCTGCTGTACGCCAAAGACTATGCGCCGGCGCAGGATTTGGGTATTTTGTGGCGCTGCTGGCGGCAGCTGGGCGAAGCCGGGGGCCCCAGCGCCCCGGAAAAATAAGGCCGGCGGCGGGCCGGGCCCGGTTCTGCCAATACCTTTGCTGTGCCCAACTTTCTGCTGTCCGCTATGTCCGAAGTGCTTGCCCCCGCGTCGCCGCTCTCCAACCGCCTGCTGGCCCTGACGGAATCGGCCACCATTGCCATGGCCAAAAAAGCCCGCGAGCTGGCCGCGCAGGGCGTCGACGTCATCAGCCTGAGCTTCGGCGAGCCCGATTTTCAGACCCCGCAGTACATCAAGGACGCCGCCAAAAAAGCCATCGACGACGGCTTTACCTTTTACACGCCGGTGCCCGGCACGCTGGAGCTGCGCCAGGCCATCTGCGGCAAGCTGCTGAAGGAAAACGATTTAAGCTACCAGCCCAACAACATCGTGGTGAGCACCGGCGCCAAGCAGGCCCTCGCCAACGCCCTGCTCAGCCTGGTGAACCCCGGCGACGAGGTCATCGTATTCTCGCCCTATTGGGTGAGCTACGAGGAAATGGTGAAGCTGGCCGAAGGCGTGCCCGTGCCGCTGGTGGGGGCCCTCGAAAACGACTACAAGGCCACGGCCGCGCAGCTCGAAGCCGCCATCACGCCCCGCACCAAGCTCATCCTGTATTCGTCGCCGTGCAACCCCACGGGGGCCGTCTTCAGCAAGGAGGAGCTGGGCGAGATTGCCGCGGTGCTGGCCCGCCACCCGCACGTATACGCCCTGGCCGACGAGATTTACGAGTACATCAACTTCGTGGGCGAGCACTACAGCCTGGCGCGCTTCGCGGAAATCAAGGACCGCGTCATCACCGTCAACGGCTTTTCGAAAGGCTACGCCATGACGGGCTGGCGCCTGGGCTACCTCGCCGCCCGCGCCGACATTGCCGCCGCCTGCGACAAGCTCCAGGGCCAGATCACCTCCGGCACCTGCTCCATCGCCCAAAAAGCCGGCGCCGCGGCCCTGCGCGGCGGCCACGGCAGCGCCGAAGAAATGGTGGCCGCCTACCGCCGCCGCCGCGACCTGGTGCTGGCCATTGCCCAGGACATTCCGGGCTTGGTCACGCCCACGCCGAGCGGCGCGTTCTACGTGTTTCCCGACGTATCGGCCTTTTTTGGCCGCACCGCGCCCGACGGGCAGGTCATCCGCAACGCATCCGATTTGGCGCTTTACCTGCTCAGCGACGCGCACGTGGCCGCCGTGTCGGGCGATGCCTTCGGGGCCCCGCAGTGCATGCGCTTCAGCACCGCCGCCGCCGACGACAAGCTGGTGGAGGCGTTTCAACGCATCAAAAGGAGCCTGGCCAAGCTGTAAGCGCCGGGCCGCGAAGCGCTGGCTTCGCGCCGCTCGCTTCGTTTTGTCGATACATCGGGCAGCGACTGTTCGGCGAGGCGGACTGCAAAGCCCGCTGCCGGCCCCCGGCGCCGGCAGTGGGCTTTACCTTTGGGGCCCCCATTTTATTGCCGCAATGCCTGCCGATTCGCTTTCCCAACTATTTGTCGATTTCAATAAGCTCAACGTCCTCATCGTCGGCGACGTGATGGTGGACGCCTACGTGTGGGGCCGCGCCGCGCGCCTCTCGCCCGAGGCGCCCGTGCCCGTGGTGCACGTGCAGCGCACCGAGCAGCGCCTGGGCGGGGCCGCCAACGTAGCCCTGAACGTGCAGGCCCTGGGGGCCACCGCGCTGCTGTGCGCCGTGATCGGCGACGACGCCGGCGGCGACCAGCTGCTGGCCCTGCTGCACGGGCACGGCCTGCCCGCCGACGGCCTCGTGCGCAGCGCCCACCGGCCCACCACCGTCAAGCAGCGCATCCTGGCCCAGGGCCAGCAGCTGCTGCGCATCGACTCGGAGGTGGAAACCGACCTCAACGCCGACGAAACCGCCCAGCTGCTCGGGGCCTACGACGACCTGCTGGCCCGCGCCGACGTGGTGATTTTTGAGGATTACGACAAGGGCGTGCTGCGCGAGGAAATCATCGCCGCCTGCATTGCCCGGGCCCGGCAGCGCGGCATCCCCACGGTGGTCGACCCCAAGAAGAAGAATTTCCTCGCCTACCGCCACTGCACCCTCTTCAAGCCCAACCTGAAAGAGCTGCGCGAGGGCCTGAAGCTGGAATTCGGCGACCCCGACGCCGACCGCCCGGGCTTCGAAGCCGCCGTGGCCCGCCTGCGCGAGGAGCTATCGCCCGAAATCGTGCTGGTGACGCTTTCCGAGCACGGCGTGTTTGCCCAGCAAGCCGACCACAAAACCTACCTGCCGGCCCACTTGCGCACCATTTCCGACGTTTCCGGCGCCGGCGATACCGTCATCAGCATCGCCGCGCTGTGCGTGGCCCTGCGGCAGCCGGCGGCTTTCACCGCCGCGCTGGCCAACCTGGGCGGCGGGCTGGTGTGCGAGCAGGTGGGCGTGGTGCCCATCGAAAAGCAGCGGCTGCTGGCCGAAGCGCAGGAGGCCGGGATTTAGCCCCGGCTTTTAGGCCTGCTCGGCCGCTAAGTTCCTGATTACCCGGGCCGGGTTGCCCACCGCCAGCGAATACGGCGGCACGTCCTTCGTGACCACCGCCCCGGCCCCGATGACGCAGCCGGCCCCGATGGTGACGCCGGGGCACACGACGGCCCCGCCGCCCAGCCAGCAGTCATCGCCGATGGCGATGGGCCGGCCCAGCTCCAGGGTGCGGCGCACCGCGGCGTCGAGCGGGTGCGTGGCGGCCAGCAGCTGCACGCCGGGCCCGAACATGACGTTGCTGCCAATCGTGATTTGCGCCACGTCCAGCACCACGCAGTTCACGTTGAAATACACGTTGTCGCCGCAGCGAATGTTGCTGCCGTAGTCGCAATGAAACGGCGGCTCGACGTAAAAATTCTGGCCGGCGTGCGGCACCAGCTCCGCCAAAACCCCGCGGGCGGCGTCCGTAATCAGGTATTCCGTCACGTTCAGGCGGTGCAGCAGCTGCTTGGCGCG
>JANXOE010000188.1 GCA_025353745.1 Hymenobacter sp. | reverse complement strand
TTATGAAGCAACACCAACTCGCCACGGCCGACTACGTCGTGTTCCTGATCTACTTCGTGGTCGTCGCCAGCTACGGGCTGTGGATTTACCGGCGCAAAAAATCCGAAGCCAGCGGCTCGAAAGATTATTTCCTGGCCGAAGGCTCGCTCACGTGGTGGGCCATCGGGGCCTCGCTCATCGCCTCCAACATCTCGGCCGAGCAGTTCGTGGGCATGTCGGGCTCGGGCTTCAAGATGGGCCTGGCCATCGCCACCTACGAGTGGATGGCCTCCATCACGCTCATCATCGTGGCCGTGTTCTTCATCCCGGTCTACCTCAAGAACCGCATTTTTACGATGCCCCAGTTCCTGAGCCAGCGCTACAACGACACCGTGGCCATGATCATGGCCGTGTTCTGGCTGCTGCTCTACGTGATTGTCAACCTCACCTCCATCCTCTACCTGGGGGCCATCGCCATCAGCAGCGTGTCGGGCATCGACCTGAATTTCTGCATGTACGGCATGGCGTTCTTCGCCGTCATCATCACGCTGGGCGGCATGAAGGTCATCGGCTACACCGACGTCATCCAGGTGTTCTTCCTCATCCTCGGCGGCCTGGCCACCACCTACCTCGCCCTGAGCCTGGTGGCCGAGCACAACGGCACCACCGGCGTGCTCAACGGCTTCCACCTGATGACCCAGCAGGCCGGCGACCACTTCCAGATGATTTTCCACCGCGACAACCCCAACTACCTCGACCTGCCCGGCCTCACGGTGCTCGTCGGCGGCATGTGGATCGTGAACCTCAACTACTGGGGCTGCAACCAATACATCACCCAGCGGGCCCTGGGCGCCGACCTGCCCACCGCCCGCGGGGGCCTGCTCTTCGCCGCCTTCCTCAAGCTGCTCATGCCCGTGATCGTGGTGCTGCCCGGCATCGCGGCCTTCGTGCTCTACAAGCAAAACGTGTTCGGCTCGGAGATGATGCAGGGCGGCGAGCTGAACCCCGACCGCGCCTACCCCGTGCTGCTCAACCTGCTGCCGGTGGGCCTCAAGGGCCTTTCGTTCGCGGCCCTCACGGCCGCCGTGGTGGCTTCGCTGGCCGGCAAAACCAACTCCATCGCCACCATTTTTACCCTCGATATTTACAAGAAAAAGTTGCGGCCCGACGCTTCCGAGGCGCAGCTCGTGCGCGTGGGCAAGCTCACGGTGGTGGTGGCCATGATTTTGGGCGTGCTGATTGCCCCGCACCTGGGCATCGACAAAAAAGGTGGTTTTCAGTACATTCAGGAGTACACGGGCTTCGTGTCGCCGGGCATTTTTGCCATGTTCATCCTGGGATTTTTCTGGAAGCGGACGACCTCCAGCGCCGCGCTGTTCGCCACCATCGGCGGCTTTTTGCTCTCGGTGTTTTTTAAGTTTCTGCCCGGCTTCGCCAACCTGTCGTTTCTCTCGCCGTTCGGCTTCGCCGTGCCGGTCGACGGCCGCTACGAAATCCCGTTCCTCGACCGCATGGGCTTCGTGTTCGCCATCTGCGTGATTGGCATGGTCATCATCAGCTTGTTCGAAACCAGCCGCGGCGTAAAAACCCACGGCCTGGAAATCGACCGCAGCATGTTCCGGCCCACGCCCACGTTCACGGTGGGGGCCCTGCTGGTGGTGGGCGTCATCGTGGCCCTCTACTCGGTATTCTGGTAGCAACCGGGCCTTTATTTCGGTTAATACCGGCCGGGGCCGTCGGCTGGCGCCCAGGGCGCCGGCCGGCGGCTTTACTTTGCCGCCTCATTCACCCATTTCAGTCATGAGTACCCCGGACACCCAAAAACACCGCGTATTTGAAGAAGTCGCCCAGCGCCTGCGCGGCGAAGGCTTTGGCATCGACAAGCAGGACGACACGCGCCCCTGGGGCGGCTTTTTCGTGATCGACGAAAGCCAGGCCCAGCAATTCGCCGACACGTACTTCGGCGGCCTGTCGGTAGAAGGGCTGAAAATCTCGGGCAAGCTCAGCCCTAAAATCCTGGTGGTGGCGCCGTTGCAGCGCCTCTCGTGGCAGTACCACCACCGCCGCGCCGAAATCTGGCGCGTGGTGCAGGGCCCCGTGGCCGTGGCCATCAGCGACACCGACGCCCAGGACGAGCCCCGCCACTACGGCCCCGGCGAGCAAATCACCCTCCGGCAAGGCGAGCGCCACCGCCTCATCGGCCTCGACGGCTGGGGCATCGTGGCCGAAATCTGGCAGCACACCGACGCTGCCCAGCCCTCGGACGAGGACGACATCGTCCGCGTGCAGGACGATTTCGGACGGTAGTAGCTAATGAGCAACCAACACGGGGCAACCACCGACGAGCAGCACCCAACGCTGCTCATCGGTGGTTGCCCCTTGTTGGTTGCCTCAAAGGCCGGCCAGTCGCCGCGCGGCTTTCACCACCGCCAGCTCGGCCTGGCCGGCGGGCAGCTGGGCGTCGGCGAGGGTGGCGCGGGCCGTTACCTGCCACACGGGCAGGGCCGGCCGGTTGGTTTCGAGCTGCGCCAGGCGCTCGAGTAGCACGGTGGCCAGGGCCCCCAGCCGGGTCGAGAGCGGGGCGTATTCGCGCAGGGCGGGGCTGGCCAGCAGCATTGGCTGCAAGGCCGCATCGTTGGCCTGCCAGCGCAGCAGCTGAGCGCGCAAGGCCAGCCGCTGCCGGGCCGCGGCGGGCGGGCGCACCGGGGCGGCGAGGCCGGCCAGCACGCTGTCGACGACCGCGCCGAACTGCCGGGCCGCGTCCGACTCGGCCGGGGCGGCGTCCACGAGGCGGCTCAGGGGCGTTTGGGTGGTGTAGACGAAGCCCTGGAAATGCCGCTTGTAGTCCTTCACTGGCTCCAGCATGCCGGCCAGCGTGGCGAGGGGCCCCAGGGCCCCGGGCGGGGCCAGCTGCTGCAAAAGCTGCGCCGGGGCCCGGCGGTGGCGCAGGCCCAGCGTTTCGAGCTGGTCCGACACCAGGGCGAGGCGGCGGTAGAGGGCGGGCACGTCCTGGGCCGTGGCCTGGGGCGACCACAGCCGCTCGGCCACGGCCGCCGCCCGGGGCCATACCCGCGCATCGACCAGGGCCGAATCGGCGAATTCGCTCCACATGGCGGCCTCGCCGCCCAGCACCAGGGCCTGCTGCGCCGCGTCGAGCGGCGTGCCGGCGGGCAGCGGGTCGGCGGCGTAGAGGTCGGCGGCGGGGTGCAGCAGGTCGAGGTAGTAGCCGTTGGAAAGCAGGGCGGGGTGGCCCAGCCGGACGGCTTCGTTCAGGCCCTTGGCGCCGCGCCAGCTTTGGATGGCCACCGCGGGCGGCAGGTCGGGCCCCAGGATTTCGTCCCAGCCCACCATCGTTTTGCCGCGCGCTGCCAGCAGGGCCAGCACGCGGCGGTTGAAGTAGGTTTGGAGCTGGTGCTTGTCCACGGCGTCGGCCGTGCCGGCCTTCACCATCTTTTTATCGCGCATGAAGGCCACGATGCGCGGGTTGTGCCGCCACTGGCGCCCGTCGTTCTCGTCGCCCCCGACGTGGAAGTACGGGTCCGGAAACAGCCCCGCCATCTCCGTCAGCAGCGAATCGAGCACGGCGTAAGTGGTTTCCCGGGTCGGGTCGATGGCGATGTTGAGCACGCCCCAGCGCACGGGCACGGCCCGCACCGAGTCGTTGGAGGCCAGCCGGGGGTAGCTGGCCACCAGGGCCCCGGCGTGGCCCGGCAAGTCGAACTCCGGCACCACCCGGATGCCCCGCGCCGCGGCGTAGGCCACCACCTCGCGCACCTGCGCCTGGGTGTAGTAGCCGGTGGCCCCGCCCACCTGCTGGAGGCGCGGCAGCAGCTTGCTCTCCACGCGAAACCCCTGGTCGTCGCACAAATGCCAGTGCAACACGTTCAGCTTCACGGCCGCCATGCCGTCGAGGTTGCGCTTGATGACGGCCACCGGCAGGAAGTGGCGGGCCGCGTCGAGCAGCAGCCCGCGCCAGGCAAAGCGCGGCCGGTCCAGAATATCGGCTTCGGGCAGGTAGGCCCGGCCGTTTTCGGTGCGGGGCAGCTGCTCCAGGGTGGCCAGGGCGCGCAGCACGCCCAGGCCGGTGGGCGCGTCGATCAACACCCCGTCCGGGGTCACGCGCAGGCTGTAGCGCTCCTCGTCGGGGCCCGGGCGGGCGGGCTGCCCGGCCCGCCCGTAGCGGATTTGCAGCACCGGCCCCGCCGTTTTCGGGGCCCGGCCGGGGCCCGGCAAGCGGCCCAGGGCGCGCAGCGCGGCCGGCCGCACGGCCGGGTCGGGGGCGGCCGGGGCCGTGATTTGCAATTGCAGCGGGGCCCCCAGCGCCAGGCGGCCGGTGCCCCAGCGCAGCTCGGCGGGTTGGGGCAACAAGGGCGAAGGCTGGGCAGCGGCGGGGCCGGGGCCAAGCAGGGCCAGCAGCAACAGCAGCGCCAGCGTTGCGCCGCATTGCGCCGCGCGGGCCCCGGGGCCCTGCCGGGCTGCCGGGCTGCTAACTGGCAAATAGGTAGTTGTTGACCGGGCAGCGCCCGGTGCGAAATGCTTCATAGCAAGCCCCTTGCTTTAAATTCGAGATACTTGTTGATGGTGTTTGCCGTCAGGTCTTTCGGGGCCGTCAGCAGCGAATAGATGCCGTAGCGCTGCAATTCGAGCACAATCTGGCGCTTTTCCTGGGCAAATTTTTCGGCGATGGTCTGGTGGTACACGTCCTCGGTGGTGGCGGCGGGGGCGTCGAGGTAGGCGCGCAGTTCGGTGTTCTCAAAAAAGACCACCAGCAACAAATGGTCCTGGCCGAGGCGGCGCAGGTAGGGCAGCTGGCGCTGCAAGCCGGGCAGGGTTTCGAAATTGGTGAAGAGCACCAGCAGGCTGCGCTGCCGGACGCGGGCGCGCACGGTGGCGTAGAGCAGCGCGAAATCGGATTCGAGGTACTTGGTTTTCTGGCGGTAGAGCACCTCCAGGATTTTCAGCAAGTGGCCCGGGCGGCGGTCGGCCAGCAGGGCGGCCCCGGGCTTGTCGGAGAAGGTGATGAGGCCGGCCTTGTCGTGCTTGAGCAGGGCGATGTTGCTGAGCACCAGCGTGGCGTTGATGGCGTAGTCGAGCAGGCTGAGGCCGTCGAAGGGCATGCGCATCGCCCGGCCCTTGTCGATGAGGCAGTACACGGGCTGGGCGCGCTCGTCCTGGAAGTGGTTCACCACCAAGGCGTCGGCGGCCCCGGTGCCGGCGCGGCGGGCGGTGGCCTTCCAGTTGAGGGTGCGCGGGTCGTCGCCGGCCGCGTAGGGCCGGATTTGCTCGAACTCCTGGCTGTGGCCCACCCGCCGGATGCGCTTGATGCCCACCTCGGTGAGGCGGTTGTGGATGGCCAGCAGCTCGTACTGGCGCATCTGCAAAAACGACGGGTACACGGGCACCACCCGGTTTTGGTCGTAGCGGAAGCGGCGGCGCACCAGGCCCAGCGGCGAGGCGGCGTAGATGTTCAGGGCCCCGAACTCGTATTCGCCGCGCTTGGTGGGCCGCAGCTGGTAGCGGATGAGTTGCGTGGCGCCCGGCCGGATGGCGGCCCGGAACAGCACGTCGCGCCGTTGAAACTGGTGCGGAATCTCGTCAATCGTCTCGGTGTGCACCAGAAAGCGGTAGCGATTTTCGAGGTAGAGCGCAACGTCGTTGTCCGAGCCGTTGGCGAGCTTGTCGCCCAGCACGCGCCGGCCAAACACGGGCGCGGCCCCGCCCGGGGCCGGCGCGTAGAGCAGCAGCGCGTCGAGCGCCACCAGGGCCCCCAGCAACAGCCCCGCCACCTGCACCGGCCCCAGCAGCCACGGCAGAAAAAAGGCCACCGCAAAACCGGTGACGAGCGCCGCGAGGAAGACGAAAAACCGGCGCGTCAGAAATAAAGACATGGACTTGCTGCGTTCGGCGCAAAGTAGCGCAAAGATTGGGTGAAGCGCAGCGCTGGGGGCCGCCGAATCTTGCGCAACAATCCGCGCTTATTGCACCAGCGTCAGGATGCTGTGCGCCGGGGCCGTGGTGCGGGCCGCTTTCCCCGCCATCCACAGCTGAAACACTACCGGCTGGTTGGTTTTGTTGAGCACCACGGTGGCCAGCGAGCCGTCGGGGTTGCGGAAGGAGGTGGCCTGCAGCTCGTCCACGGTGGAAGTGCAGGCCAGGCGGCGGGCCCCCGGGCGCACGAACCTGGAGAAATGGCCCAGGTAGTAGAACGAGCTCATGTAGTGCACCTTGCCCGTGCGCGTATCGGCCACCACCGGCGCGAAGCAGTAGTTCTGCACGTGGTTGGGGCCGCCTTTTTCGTCCACGATGAGGTTCCAGTCGGTCCAGCCCTCGGCACCGTTCTGGAAGTCGTTCACCAGGCTCTCGCCGTAGGTTTCGCCCCAGTGCCACTCGTCCACCTTGGCCAGGTCGAAGGGGTAGAGGCAGCCTTCG
This sequence comes from Hymenobacter sp., assembly GCA_025353745.1. Taxonomy (GTDB): domain Bacteria; phylum Bacteroidota; class Bacteroidia; order Cytophagales; family Hymenobacteraceae; genus Hymenobacter. The sequence goes on along the minus strand of JANXOE010000188.1, from coordinate 3,653 downwards.
CTGAAGAACAAATGCTTGTCGGGAAAAGCGTCGCGCACCTGGCGCACGTTGTCGAAGTGGTTGCCCACGTACCAGTGGAACGCCGTGCCCCAGATGTACTTGGCCGCTTCGGGGTCGTCGTAGGCGTTCTGGGCGCGCTGAAACATCAGCCCGCGGTTGTGGTCCCAGATCATGAGCTTGAGGCGGGCGTAGCCGGCGCGGTGCAGCTCGGGGCCCAGGAAGCCCTTCACGAAGTCTTTTTCCTCCTCGCCGGTGTACTCGCACGACTCCCAGGTTTGGGCGGCCATCGGCTCGTTTTGCACCGTCAGGCCCCAGATGGGCACGCCGGCCTTCTCGTACTCGGCCACGAAGCGGGTGTAGTAGCGGGCCCAGGCGTGGCGGTAGGCGGGCAGCAGCTTGCCGCCGTGCAGCATCGACCGGTTGGATTTCATCCACGCCGGCGGGCTCCACGGCGAAACGAACATGGTGAGCGGCCCGGCCACCTTCAGGGCCGCCTGAATGAAGGGCAGGCGGTACTGGCGGTCGTGGTCGATGCTGAAGGTCTTCAACGCCGAGTCGCCGTCGGCCACGTAGGTGTAGCTGGCCGAGCTGAAATCGCAGGAATGAATGCTGGTGCGGCCCAGCGAGTAGCCGAGGCCCTTTTCGCGGTCGAAGTACGCCGTCAGCAGCTCTTGCTGCTTGTCTTTCGGCAGTTTGTAAAACGTCTCGGCCGCCGCGTCGGTGAAGGCCCCGCCGATGCCGACCACGGTTTGGTAAGGCTTTTTGTAATCGACGATGATGGCGGCCACGTGTTCTTCGGGCTGGCTTTTGGCCACGAACGCCACCGCCGGCTTGGGGGCCAGGCGGTCGGCCGTGCCCTGCGCCGTGACGAAAACGCGGGCCTGCACGAGGCCGGGCGCGGCCGGCGCGGCCGCGGCACCGGCATTGGGCGAAGCATTGCCCGGCTGCTGGGCGGCCGGGCCGTTGCAGCCGGCAAGGGCGGCGAGCAGAAGGAGCGGGTAGGCGGGTTTTTTCATAAGGAAGCGCGAAAGCTGCCGGGGTGGGCTGCCGTGCGTTGGGGCGCAAGGTAGGGGCCAGGGCAGGGGTTGGGGTTAAAAAATGGCGGGGCCGGGCTGTAAATTACCATTACCACACGTAAGTGGCCACCGCGCCGGCCGGCAGCGTGCTGCTCGCCTGGCGGCCCTGGCAGCGGATGCGGAACGTTTGCGCCTGGGCCGCCGCGTTTTGCACCAGCAGCACGTGCTGGCCGGCGGGCGTGCGGTAGGCCACGTGGCCGAGCCCCGCCGGCGGGCCGCTGGAGGCAATGCGCACCGAGCCGGGCCGCACAAACTTGCTGGCGTGGGCGATGATGTAGTAGGCCGGCTCGCGCCGCACCCGGTCGCCGTCGAGCGTGAGGGCCCCCAGGCATTGCGTGCAGCCGCCCGGCGTGTGCGGGTTTTGCTGGGGGTCGGCGGCCAGGTTCCACTCCAGCACGGTGCGCGCCCAGTTGCGTGGGGCCCCGATAATCAGGTTCTTGACGTGCCAGGCGAGCTCTTTGGCAAAGTCGCCGGGGGCCCCCACCCACTGCTCGGTGAAGTAAATGTTTTTGTCGGGAAAAGCCTCGTGCACCCGACTCAGGGCCCCGATGTCGCCGGCGTAGAGGTGGAAGGCCGAGCCGTCGACGAAGGGCCGGGCCCCGGCGTCGCCGAGCACGGCCAGCGGGTAGTCGGGGCGGTCGGCGTTGTGGTCGTAGCAGATGATCTTGGTTTTGAGGCCGGCCCGGGCGAACGCCGGCCCCAGGCTTTGCCGGACGAAGGCGGCCTGCTCGGCGGCCGGCATCAGCAGGCTGGGGTTGTTGCCGGGGTGCAGCGGCTCGTTCTGCACCGTAACGGCGTCGAGCACAACGCCTTCGCCCGCCATGCCCTGGAGGTACTTGACAAAATACCGGGCGTAGGCGTCGTAAAATTCGGGCTTCAGGCTGCCGCCCTTCGCGTCGCCGTTGGTCTTCATCCACGTCGGCGGCGACCACGGCGACCCCAAAATTTTGAGGGCCGGGTTGAGGGCCAGGATTTCTTTCAGCACCGGAAGCAAATCGGCGCGGTCGGGGGCGAGGCTGAACCGGGCAAGCGCGGGGTCCGTCTGGCCGGCCGGCAGGTCGTCGTAGCTAAACACTTGCGGGTCGAGGTCCGAAGCGCCGATGCTCACGCGTAAGTAGCTCACTCCGATTCCGTTCGGGGCCCCGGGGCTGAACAGCTCGCGCAGCAGCGCGGCGCGGGCCGGGGCGCTCATCCGGTGCAGCAGCGCGGCGCTGCCCCCGGTGAGGCAGTAGCCGAAGCCGTCCATTGTTTGGTAGCGCTGGGCATCGTCGACCACGATTTCGGGCTGGTGGCCGTCGCCGCCCGGGGCCCCCAGGCCGAGCGTGCCGGGCTGGAGCTGAAACAGCGCTGCCTTGTCGGGCGTGGTGAGCCACACCCGCACGCCCCGGAGCCGCGCGCCCCTTGCCCCAGCGGCGGGCGGCGGGCCGGCCCCCCCGTGGCGCGCTTGCCCCAAGCCGGGAGCGAGGACGAAAAGCAGCGGCAGCACGAGCAGGCGGGGCCGGCGTAAAAAGGAAGAGAAATGTGTCGGCATAAATATGCGGGGAGAATGCGGCAGGGGCGGGCCCCGCCCACTGCCTCGCTGCCTGTAAGTACCGGCTGCGTGCTGGGCCAGAGCGGGTAAATATAGCGGCAGTTTTACCGAAGCGGTTTTAGGAATTCGGGGCAACCACTTCAGCAGGGCCCGAAATTGCTTTACATGGCTTCGTTGCCGCCGCGCGCCCGCCCAATGGGCCAACGCCTGGTGTGCTCATTGGCCACGCAGTTGGTCCCGGACTTCCATCAAAGCAAACCCCAGCAAATTCGGCCCTTGCCAGCGGGCCGGATGCCCGGCGTCGGCCGCGTCGGCCGCCAGGCCAATGCCCCAAAGCGTGTCCACTGGGCTGGCTTCGACCAGTATCCGGTCGTTGGTAGCCAACAAGAAGCCAGCCAACGCCTGGTGTTGGCCAAACTTGTGCAAGTTGCCGGTTTTGACGATCTCATACTTGCGCTCTTCCCACCGTTCCGGCTCAAAACCGCGAATCTCGCGCCCCAGCTTCTTGGCTTCGGCGGGACTTTTCGCGGCCAAAATGCGGCCCGCCATTTCTTCATCACTAAACAGTCGGGCTTTCTCTGCCATCATCCAGTGCTCGGTTGACCGATACGTAACGCCAGCCACTTTAAAGTTGGCCAGCCACCACTGGCTCAGGCAGGACTTGGTAACGGTGCCGTCCGAACTGGGTTGGTGCCCCCAGAAAAACAGGTACTTCACGCGGTGGCCTAGTTCAAGCTGTTCGAGCAGCCAATCGGTAGAGTAGTTCATCTGATTACCTTGGGACCTCAATACTTTGCACAATCTGCTGCACCACTTCGTCGGGCGTGCCGCCTTCCATCTCGCGCTCGGGCGTGAGCAGGATGCGGTGGCGCAGCACGCTGGGGGCCAGAAACTGCACATCCTCCGGCGTCACGAAGTCGCGGCCGCGCAGGGCGGCCAGGGCTTTGGCCCCGTTCAGCAAGGCCAGCGAGGCGCGGGGTGAGGCTCCGAGGTACAGCGCCTTGTGCGCCCGCGTCTGACCCACCAGCTTGGCGATGTACTCCAGA
>JANXOE010000181.1 GCA_025353745.1 Hymenobacter sp. | reverse complement strand
CGACGGCGTGGCCGGCCTCGCGCGCCGCGAAATGGCCGAAACGACGACCTGCTGCGGCTTCGGCGGCACGTTTGCCGTCAAGTTCGAAGCCATTTCCGTGGCCATGGCCCAGCAGAAGGTCGAGCACGCCCTCGACACCGGGGCTGACTTCATCATCAGCACCGACGTGAGCTGCCTCATGCACCTGGAGGCCTACATCAAAAAGGAAAACCTGCCCCTGCGCTGCCTGCACATCGCCGACGTGCTGGCCAGCGGCTGGTAAGCCTTGGGTGCTTGGTTGTTGGTGCCTGGTGCGTAGCCCCGGGCGCCGGCTAGAGCAGCTTCTGAATCCGGTCTTGCAGGCCGGGCGTGGCCTCGGCCAGGGGCAGGCGCACGGCGGGCTCGCACACGCCCAGGGCGGCCAGGGCGGCCTTCACGCCCACGGGGTTGCTCTCTTCGTACATGAGCGGGTTGAGGGGCAGCAGCTCGAACAGCAGGCGGCGGGCCCGGGCGAAGTCGCCGGCCAGGGCGGCGCGGGCCATGTCGGAAAACCGGCGCGGCCAGGCGTTGGCCATCACCGAGATGACGCCGACGGCCCCGGCCGAGGCCACCAGGGCCAGCGTCATCATGTCGTCGCCGCTCAGCAGCACGAAGCCGGCGGGCTTGAGGGCCCCGATGGTGAGGCATTGCTCGAGGTTGCCGCTGGCTTCCTTGATGCCCACGATGTTGGGGTGGCGGGCCAGGCGCAGGGTGGTGTCGGCGGTGAGGTTGGAGGCCGTGCGGCCGGGCACGTTGTAGAGCACCAGCGGCACGGGGCTGGCGTCGGCCAGGTGCTGGTAGTGGGCCACGAGGCCGGCCTGGCTGGGCTTGTTGTAGGCGGGGCTGGCCGAGAGCACGGCCGCCACGCCCTGCAAATCGACGGCGTGGAACTGGGCCACGGCGGCGGCCGTGTCGTTGCCCCCGATGCCGTACACGATGGGCACGCGCCCCCCCACGCGGGCCTTGGCCGTGCGCAGCAGCTCGGCGCGCTCGGGGGCCGTCACGGTGGGCGACTCGCCGGTGGTGCCGTTGATGACGAGGTATTCCACGCCCCCGTCGAGGCAGTGGTCGAGCAGGCGGTGCCAGGCGGCGTAGTCAACCGAAAAATCGGCGGCAAACGGGGTGACCAACGCCACGCCGGTGCCGTGCAGAATATCCATGGAAGGGCTGAAATGAGGTAGCTTTGCGCACAAAATTACACGCCTTTTACGCCCTGCGCTTTTTTCTCTTGAACCGTACCGCTTCCCTCCTGCTGGCTACGCTGGCCCTCGCCTCGGCCTGCGATTCGAAAACCGCCACCACTGGCGAGGCCAGCGTGGCCGCCAAAACCGCCACTGCTTCGGCCATCAACGCCGTTGCCAACGACCCGGCCGACGCCCCCACCTCCGGCGCGGCCGCCACCGCCACCGACGAGGCCAACGCCGCCCCGGCGCCGGCCCCCGGCACCATTCCCGCCGCCAAAGCCGCCGACGCGGCCGCCATTACCGCCCGGAAGCAGGTGCCGATTTTGTGCTACCACCAGATTCGCGACTGGACGGCCCGCGACTCAAAAGGCGCTAAGGACTACATCGTTCCCATTGCGCAGTTCAAGGCGCAAATCAAGATGCTGGCCGACTCGGGCTACCACGCCGTGCTGCCCGACCAGGTGTACGCCTACATGACCACGGGGGCCAAGCTGCCCAGCAAGCCGGTGATGCTCACCTTCGACGACACCGACCTCGACCAGTTCACCGTTGCCCGGCCCGAGCTGGCCAAGTACGGCTACAAGGGCATGTACTTCGTGATGACCGTGAGCCTGGGCCGCCCCCACTACATGAGCAAGGCGCAGGTGAAGCAGCTCTCCGACGAGGGCAACGTCATCGGCTCGCACACCTGGGACCACCACAACGTGAAAAAATACCAGGGCCAGGACTGGGTGACGCAAATCGACAAGCCCACCAAAACGCTGGAGGACATCACGGGCAAGAAAATCAACTACTTCGCCTACCCCTTCGGCCTCTGGAACGAGCAGGCGTTTCCCGAGCTGAAGAAGCGCGGCTTCGTGGCCGCCTTTTCGCTGGCCGAAAAGCGCGACCAGCAAGACCCGCTGTTCACCATCCGGCGCATCATCGCCAGCGGGTACTGGAGCCCGAAAACGCTGCGCAACAACATCGTGCAGAGCTTCTAGCGGCCGGCTAAGTTTATCCCAACGACCGAACACGCAGAAGCCCCGCTGCCGAGTAGCGGGGCTTCTGCGTGTTCGGATCACGCGGCCGGCCGGGGCCCTGCCCCAGCGGGAAACCGGCACGTTTTTTTGGCATTACGGGGCCATTGGGCGGAGCATGGCCGGGGCCGGGCCGGCCAGCCGGGGCCGCCGCGCAGGGCCGGCCCCGGCCAGTGGCGTCGGTGGAGCCGCGTTGTTGGCATCGAAAATCACGGCCTTTATTTCCGGGTACCGCCGGGACCATTTTTGCACGTCGTCGAGCATCGGCTTCGTCGAGTTCTTGGCCACAATCAGCAGCACCGGCTTGCTGTGCAGCGCCATTATGCCGGCTTGCTGGCGGCGGAAGGCCGCGTAAAAAGCAGCCGGGTCGGCCGCCGCCGCCGGCTGGGTGCAGTCCACGGCCACCCAGTGCACGTACCCCGCGCCGGGAAAGTAGCGGGCCACCGAATCGGCGCAGGGCGGCGACCACACCCAGCCATCGGCGGCGTAGCCGACGGCGGACGTGCGCCTCACCAGCTGGCGCCAGGCGTCGCGGTACGCCGAGGCGGTGGGGGCCGTCAGCAGCGGCCGCATGAGCAGGGGGCCCTTGGCCAGGTTGCGCCGTTCAGCTTTCAGGTCCTGGCTCGACACCCCGTTGGCCTGGAGGGCCGTCACGGGCCAGCTCAGCATCGGCAAAGCGGGCTGTTGGCTCAGGGCCCGGCGGTCGGCGGCGCGCAGGTAAGGCATGGGCCCGCCGGCCAGGTTCAGGGCAATGATATCGGGCGAACCCGTGGTTTCGGCGGAGGCAAAGCCGGGGCTGAGGGCCCCGGGCCGGAGCACGGCCCCCGTGCGCAGCCCCGCCCCGACGTACCGCTGCCATTGCTTGGTGGCGGTTGGCACGGGCTGGTGCGCCCAATAGGCGCTGCTGGCCAACGCGCTGAACAGGGCCAGCCCCCCGGCCACGTACACCGCAGCCCGGCGCACGCGCCAAACTACCAGCTGCCGGGCGGCCGCCGCCCGGCGCGCCAGGGCCAGCACGCCCCGGCGCGCGGGGGCCCGCCCGGCCGCGGCGCGCAGCAAATCTTTCACCACTTGGTGCTGGGCCATGGCCACGGCCGCCAGCAGGATGGCCGCGTTCCAGAGCGAGAGCAGGGCCATAAAGGTGGTGTATTGGTCGTTCACTTGCCACAGCTGGTAGCCGCCCACCGCCGCGCAGGCCAGGGCCAGCACCAGGTTGGGCAGGCACAACAGCCACTCGTTGCGCAGCTCCCCTTCCTTGGGTGTGGGCAGGTAGGGCACGCGCTTGTTCACCAGGGCGTACACCAGGCCCAGGGTGTACACCCACCAGGTGCTCACCCGCAGCAGGCCCCCGGCGAGGTGCAGCCCCGCCTCGTGGGGCTCGCGCAGCCAGCGCTGGGCGCAGAGCCGAATCAGGAGCGCAAAAGCCATCACTGGCCCCAGGTGAAGCATAAACTGGCCCATCGAAACGTGCCACGGCATCTCCTTCAGGGCCAGGGCCAGGGCGGGCACGCTGAAATCGATGAGGGAAACCACGCCCGACATAAAGTAGAGCGGCAGCGTGAGGTAGTGCAGCCGCTGGCGCCAGGAGAAGCGCTGGAAGAGCTTGGGGTAGACGTGCAGCAGCAGGTCGAAGGCCCCGCGCGACCACTTGAGCTGCTGGGCGTAGAAGGCGCCGAGCGTGGCCGGCACCAGGCCGCGGCTGACGACGACGGGCGCGTAAATGGATTTCCAGCCGGCCGCGTGCAGGCGCATGGCCGTGTGCATGTCCTCGGTGAGGCCGGCCGCGTGCCCGCCGATGCCGTCGAGCGCGGCGCGGCGGAAGGTGCAGTTGGCCCCGATGGCCTGGGCCGTGTTGTAGGCGTTCATGCCCATCATCAGCGGGCCGTAGAAGTGGTAGGTCTGCT
>JANXOE010000164.1 GCA_025353745.1 Hymenobacter sp. | reverse complement strand
TAGAGCGGTTCCCAAGTTAGTGAACACGCTTTCGGTTTATTTTCGGTCATGAACGCTTATTCGCTTGATTTACGCGAGCGCGTCGTGGCGGCCTGCCAGGCCGGGGGAAAGCAAGCAGCGGTGGCCGACCGATTTCGTGTTTCGCTCTCCTTCGTGGCGAAGCTCTTGCGCCGCCACCGCACGCACGGCAGCGCGGCGGCCTTGCCGCCGGGCCGGGGGCCCGCTCCGCGCCTGGATGGCCCGGCCTTGGCCCACCTCCGCGCCTGCTTGCGCCAAACCCCGGACGCCACCTGGGACGAGTTGCGGGTCTGGCCGGCGGCGGTCGGCGGGCCGGCCAGGAGCCAGTCCGCGCCGGGCCGGGCCGGGCAAGGGCGGGATTGGCGGCGAAAAAAAAGAGCCCCCACGCCGCCGGGCGCGACACCGAACGGGTGAGGGCCTTGCGCGGGGACTTTATCGAAGCGCTTCGGGAAGAAGATGTTACGTGTTTGAAGTTTGTGGACGAGACCAGCCCCAACCTGACCTACTGCCGCCGCTACGCCCGCGCCGAAGGCGGGCGACGCGCCCACCAGGCCACGCCGCTGCCCGGCGGGCCGAACGTGACGCTGGTCGCCGCCCTGACCCCGAACGGGTTGCAAGCGGCCCTGACCGGGAGCGGAGCCGTCAACGGCGACGTGTTTGCCGCCTGCCGGCAGCCGGTGCTCGGCCCCACCCTGGTGCCGGGCGACGTGGTCGTGCTCGACAACCTGCCCGCCCACAAAGTGGCCGGGTTGGCCGAAATCGTCGCCGCACGGGGCGCCCGCCTGCTGTACTTGCCCCCTTACTCGCCCGATTTCAACCCCCTCGAACGCGCCTTCAGCAAGCTCAAAACGGGGCTGCGCACGGCCCGGGCCCGCACCCGCGAGGCGTTGGAAGCCACCATCCAAACGGCAACCGAGTGGCTGAGTCAGCAGGATGCCAAAAATTGGTTTGACCATTGCGGATACCATGTTCACTAACTTGGGAACCGCTCTAAGTTGCGAACTTACGGGGCTACCTGAAAATGGCGGACAGTATTTTTGTTTCCTTGCTGCGATGCGAAGGCCTTCCTTTAGCCGGTCGGTTGTCATTAGCCGCGGCTTACCTCCGGGTTGCCTGCAGCACGCGCACGGCGACCGCTTTACCAACTTCCATCCGTTCGATTAAAGCCATCACCTGGGGGGTAGGGTCCAAGAGGCCATATGCCACGTCAGCGCGCAGCGAGGCCGCCACTTTGCCAACGTATTCATAGCCTTCGGCCAAGGAGCGCGCCGCTTCGCAGTAGATGGGCGGGTCCAGGCCCGGGGCCAGTAACGAGCGGGCCACGCGCTGGGCCAGCCGCACCAGGTCGGCGTGGTCGAGGCAGATGCCGGTACTATCTTCCCACAGTTCGGGCTGGTACTCGTGGAAGACCTGCGACCACACCTCCACGGCCGGGGGGAGGAAGTGGTGCTGAAGCTGCTCCGCCAGCCAGAGCACGGCCTGCGCGTGTTGGCCGGGCGTGGCCCAGCGGTAGGGGATGGCGCGGCCCTCAGGGCGCGCAAGGTCAGCGGGGACGGGTGGCATCGGGACGGGGTGAAAGGAATAGGAGAGCGGAGCAAAGGTGTTTTTTAGCGCCCTACTGGGGATTTTCGGCCTTGCGTTGCGTTTGTTGCTCGGCCACCAGACGGGCTTCCAGCGGCTTGCTCAGCACATCCAGGCGACCCTCCCGGCCCGGGCCAACGGCTTCTTCGGAGTACACGGCGCGGGCTTGCTTCCCCTCCCAGACGATTTGGTTGGGGCCCTGCGCCTGACCGGGACCGAATAGGGAAATGGCTTCCGGCCGCAGCACGGCCGCGTCGCCGAGGGCCGCGAAGGCGTAAAACCTGTTGTGCAAAAAGTAATAGAATTGAAAGGTTCCCTGCGTTCGGTGCTGGTCAAACCAGCCCGTGGTTTCCTCGGACGCGTAGGCTTGCGTCGAGTCCACCGGGACACCAGGGATGTGGGGCAGCAGGCGCAGGTGGGAAAAAGCACTCGGGGGCTCGCCGAAGGTGTGGCCGGCGATGCCGTTGAGGGAGTCCAACCGGTGGCCGAACGGAAACGCGGGGGGCGGGGCCGGGGCCGCAGGGGCCGCTCCGGCCGCGGCGGTCGGGTTCGGCGGCGCGCAACCGGGAAGCAGCCACCCGGGGGCGAGCAACAGGAGCGCGAGCAGGGCAGCGGGGTGGCGGGAGGGGCGTGGCATGGGCGAATAGAAGCAGGGTTGGACAGCGGGACCTACCGACTCCGGTGGTCATCGGCGGGGTCGGTGCCGGCCGGCACGCCGCGGGCGCGGTCCAGCGCCGTCACCCGCGCGAGCAAGGCCGCGCGGGCCTGGTCGGAGTCCGTGCCGTCGGCCTCGCGGGGGTCCGGAAGCTTGGACCAGCCAAACTTTTCGGCCTCGGCGTAGCGCCGAACCACCCCCGTGACCAGCTGGTACACCGCGGGGCCGCCCGCCCGCGGGTCGGCTTCGAGCTCGGCCAAGGCGTGGAAGACCTCCGCCGGGCAGTCCATCGGCTGCCGGGTGTAATAGAGCTTGCGCGGCCCGAGCCCCGCCCGGGCGTTGGCATAGGCCGGCCGGGAACGCACGTGAAGCGCCACGCGGGCCAGTTCGTGCGCGGCAAGGGAGACGGTGTCCGAAGTCGCCCACAGCTCGGGTTGCAGCGCCTGCAGCGCGCCGGCCCACGTCTCCTCGGGCATGGGCGGGAACGTTGCCCCTAAAGCATCCTGGACGGAGCGCTCGGCCCGGTGGAGCTGTTCGGGCGTTGCTTGCGCGAAGGGGATGCACTGGGCGTTGGGTAGTGGCAGGAGCGAGGCAGTGGATTTCATGGAATGTCGGAGGGGAAGGTCGGGAAACGACCGAAAGATACAGGAAAAGCGCTGCTTGTAATCATATATGACTACGAAGTGGCTGTTTTTTGGGAGGAGCTTGCCGGGGTGAAAAACGAGGAGGTTTTGCAGGCCTTTGGGCAGCACCTGCGGCGGTTGCGCGAGGCGCGGGGGTGGAGCCAGCAGGCGCTGGCCGACGTGTGCGACGTGTCCAAACCGACCATCTACCGGCTGGAGACGGCCCGCTACTCCGCGACGCTCGACGTGCTGGCCTCCCTGGCCCAGGGGCTGGAAATCCCGCTCAGCGAGCTGATGCAGTTTACAGTGCCCCCCCGGACGGCCGCGGAATAAGAGCCGGAAAGCCAATAGGTTTGCTACCGGTCCAGCAGCTCCGCTGGCCAGTGCCTAGGGGAGCGAATTCTTTAGGTGTATAGTCCCAGAGTGTGGGGGCGTAATTTCGGGCCTAGAATTTCGCACGAACCTATGGCACACGTACTCCACGGCAGCGCCCGCACAACTCAGGCAATACGGCGCAGTATCCAGCGTAGTCAGGAAAGCTTGCAAACGCTCGCCAACCGCCGTGGCCTCAACCCCAAAACCGTAGCCAAGTGGCGCCAGCGGCCCCCGACGACGGATGCGGTGATGGGCCCCAAACCCGCCTCGACGGTGCGCACGGTCGAAGAAGAAGCCATCGCCGTGGCCTTCAGGAGGCACACGTTGTTGCCGCTCGATGACTGCCTGTGTGCGCTGCAAGCCGCCATTCCCCACCTTTCTCGTTCGGCCCTGCACCGCTGTTTTCAGCGCCACGACATCAGCCGCTTGCCGCTACTGGACGAGGATGGGCAACCGCCTAAAAAGGAAAAATTCAAGGACTACCCCATCGGCTGCTTGCGTGTCGACTTCGCCGAAGTACACACCGAAGAAGGCAAGCGCTACTTGTTTGTGGCCGTGGACCGCACCAGCAAAGTCGCCTTTGCCGAACGACACCCGCGCGCCACGCGGATGGTAGCGGCCGGTTTTCTACGGCGGGTGCTGGAAAAACTGCCCTACAAAGCGCACATCGTTCTGACCGACAACGGGGTGCAGTTCACCGCGCAAGCCCACCAGTTGCTGCCCGGCGGTCACAGCTTTGACCGCGTTTGCCGTGAATACGGGGTAGAACACCGGCTGACCAAACCGGCCCATCCCTGGACCAACGGCCAGGGCGAGCGTATGAATCGCACGATTAAGGAAGCCACCGTCCAGCGCTATCATTACCAGACGAGACGACGGACGAACTCAACGGGCACCTGCAAGCCTTTTTGCTGGCCTACAACCACGCCAAACGGCTCAAGACTCTGCACGGCCTCACCCCGCACGAATTCATCTGTGCGCAGTGGCAAAAAAATCCTGTTAACTTTAACCAAGACCCTACCCACCTCACCCTGGGACTATACACCTAGGAGAGGCAAAAAAGACTAGGACGTGTAAACAATTAAAGCCACATCAGGATGGCTCCGAGGGTGACCATTGCCAGAAAGGTGCTGGCGTTCTTTTCGTAGCGTGAAGCGAGGCCCCGAAACCGCTTGAGGCGGTTGAAGCAGCGTTCGATTTGGTT
>JANXOE010000141.1 GCA_025353745.1 Hymenobacter sp. | reverse complement strand
TATGAAACTGTTCAAGTCCGCCGACCTCATCCGCAAAAGCAAGTACATCAGCCGCGACCTGAGCTGGCTGCGCTTTAACTACCGGGTGCTCGACCAGGCCCAGGACGCGGGCAAGAGCCTGTTCGACCGGCTCAAGTTCCTGGCCATCACCAGCTCCAACCTCGACGAATTTTTCATGATTCGGGTGGGTTCGCTGTATAATTACCTCGATTACGGCAAGGAGCGCGTTGACTACTCGGGGCTGCGGGAGCTGCCGTTTCGGCGCAAGCTGCTCGATTTTGCGCACCGCTTCATCAACGACCAGGGCCTGACGTACGCGAACGAGCTGAAGCCGCTGTTCGAAAGAAACGGCTTCAATATTTTGAAGGTGAGCGAGCTAACGGAAATCGAGGCCCGCAAGGCCGACGGCTTTTTCAAGAACACCGTGTTTCCGCTGCTCACGCCGATGGTGTACGACGCCTACCACGGCTTCCCGCTGATGATGAACCAGATGCTCATCTTCGGGGTGGTGACGCACGCGGCCGGCACTGGGGCCCTCGGCCTCGACGGCGAGGCCGACAAAGGGCAGGAGCGCCTCACCTTCGTGCAAATTCCGCAAAACCTGACGCGGTTTTTTGAGCTGCAACGCAAGGACCGGGTCATTTTCGTGCCGATTGAAGAAATTGTGCGCGAGTACCTGCCCCGGCTGTTCCGCAACGTCGAAATCGTGTCGGCCACCCTGCTGCGCATTACCCGCAACGGCGATTTTACGCTGGAAGAATCCGACGACATCGACAACGACTTCATCAAGGAAATTCAGGTGGGCCTGAAAACCCGCAAGCGCGGCCGCGTGGTGCGCGTGGAGGTGGAACCCAACGCCTCGCCGGTGCTGATGGACGTGCTGCGCGAGCGGTGGAACATCGACAGCGGCAACATCTTTGTCATCAACGCCTTGCTGGACATGAAGGGGCTGTGGCAGATAGTGCGCCACCCCAATTTCCGGGGCAAGGGCGCCAAGTCGCCGGCCCCGGTTGCGCCGCTGAGCCTGCCCGAGGGGGCCGAAGAAAACCTGTTCGAGTACCTCAAGCACCACGACGTGCTGCTGCACCACCCTTACAACAGCATCGAGCCGATGGTGCGCCTGCTGGAACAGGCCGCCGAAGACCCGCAGGTGCTGGGCATTAAGCAGACGATTTACCGGCTGGCCGACGAGTCGCGGGTGAGCGCCGCGCTGCTGAAGGCCGCTGAGAACGGCAAGCACGTGTCGGTGCTGTTCGAGGTGAAGGCGCGTTTCGACGAAGAAAAAAACATCCGCGAAGGGGCCCGGCTAGAAAAGGCCGGCTGCTTCGTGATTTACGGGGTGAGCAAGTACAAGACGCACACCAAGTTGCTGATGATCATCCGCAAGGAAGGGGAAAAGGTGACGCGCTACGTGCACATCGGCTCGGGCAACTACAACGAGCAAACCTCGCGCCTCTACACCGACTTGAGCCTGCTGACGACGAACGACACCTACGGCCACGACGTGTCGGAGTTCTTCAACGTCATCACCGGCCACTCGCAGCCCGACGACTACGAGTACCTCATCACGGCCCCCAAGGACATGCGCCAGCAGCTCATCCACCTGGTGCGCGAGGAAGTGAAGCACGCCAAAAAAGGCCTGCCCAGCGGCATTGTGATGAAGATGAACTCGCTGGAAGACAAGGAGATGATCGATGAGTTTTACAAGGCTGCGAAAGCGGGCGTGCCCATTCGGTTCGTCGTGCGGGGCATTTGCTGCCTGCGGCCGGGCCGGCCGGGGCTGAGCGACAAGATTGAGGTGCGCAGCATCGTGGGCGAATACCTGGAGCACGCGCGGCTGTTCTACTTCCACAACAGCGGCGACGCCCGGGTATACGCCGGTTCGGCCGACATCATGGTGCGCTCGTTTGATCGGCGCATCGAGGCCCTGTTTCTGATCGTGAACCCGCAGCTGCGGCGCGAGGCCATCAGCATCCTGATGCTCAACCTGCTCGACAACCAGAACAGCTACGTGATGCGCGAGGACGGGGCCTACATCCGGCAGCGCCCGGCCCCCGGCGAGCCGGTGGTGAACGTGTTCAAAGATTTCTACCGGCGCGACGAAGCCCAGCTGGCCCTGGCCACGCCCGAGGGCCTGCTGGCCCTGCTGGCCCAGCAAACCGCCCGCCGCGAAGAAATAGCCGCCGCCCTGGTAGCCGCTGAAACCCAGGCCGCCGAAGAGGCGGCGCAGGCCCCGGCCGCCAGCACCGACGCCACCGATTCCACGTTTGGCGAAGGAATCGGCGACGAGGAAGACCTGGCCGGTGTGGATACCGAGGCCGAAACCGTACAGGCCGGCCTGGAATAAGGAAAAGCTAAAAAGCTGTCATTCCGAGCGCAGCGAGGAATGACAGCTTTTTGTGAATGACGGCCCCGGGCCTCACTCCATGCCCGCGGGCTGGTTGCGCACGTCGGGCACGGGCGGGTGGGCGGGGTGGCCGCTGCTGGGGCTGATTTCGTCGAAATGGTCCTCGAACAAGGCCTGGAGCATGCCGTCTTTGAGGCCGATGTCGGGCACGATCATGCTGCTGACGTTGGCCCACTGCATGGCCGAGAGGTAGATGTGGCCGGCGGGCACGATAACGTCGGCGCGGTCGGGGTTGAGCATGGCCACGTTCACGCGTTCCTCCATGCTGAGGCCGGAGAGGCGGGCAAGGATGGTTTCGAGGCTGCGGCGGGCCACGGCTTTGTTGGGCGCGGCCGGCGACATGCTGTAAAGCTTGTTGATGTTGCCGCCCGTGCCGATGGCCCGGGTGACGTGGTAGCGGCGGGCGTTTTCGCGCACCCAGGCCTCCATGCGGGCCCACAGGTCGGCCTGGGCGTCGGTTTCCTGGGCCCCGCTTTCTTCCTGCTGCATCCGGCGGATGGAGCCGATTTCGAACGATTGGGCGGCCACCTTGCGGCGGTCGTGGTAGATGTTGAACTCGGTGCTGCCCCCGCCCACGTCGATGTGCAGGTAGTGTTTGTTGTCTTCCAGCAAGTGCTCGATGACGCGGTTAATGTAAAAAGCCTCATCCTGGCCGTTAATTACCTGAATGTGCAGGCCCAGCTCGTCGCGCACACGGGCCGCAATGGCCGCGCCGTTGGCGGCCCCGCGCATGGCCGAGGTGGCACAAATGAGGTGGTGGGCCACTTCGTGCACTTCCATCAAGAGCTTGAGCGAGTGCAGAAACTTGAAAAATTTCTCCTCCTTTTTGGGCGAAATCCGGCCGGTGGCGAACACATCCTCGCCGAGCCGCATGGGGTAGCGCACGTACTCGACGCGCTTGAGGCGGAACTGCCCTTCGTAGCGCAACACCGCCGAAATTTGGCAGCGCACCGCGTTGGAGCCGATGTCGATGGCGGCGAGTTTGCAAAGCGGGTACTCCACAGGCAGGGGGTATGGGGTGAAGCGGTAAAGGTAGGGCGGGCCGGGGCCGTGTTCTACTCGTTCATCCGAAAGCCGGGCCGGGTTGTTTTTCAGAGCACGTCGGCTCCCGCTTGTGCTCGGCACGTTTTCCTGCTTGCCTGCTTTACTTTTGCCCCTATGAACCCCACGGCTCCCGATGTGCTGATCGTCGGTGCAGGGCCCTCGGGCTTGCTGCTGGCCTTGGAGCTGTGCCGCCACGGAGTACAAGCCCGCGTGGTAGACGCGCTACCCGGCCCGTCGCCCCTGAGCCGGGCGCTGATCGTGCACGCCCGCACCCTGGAGCTGCTCGACCGGCACGGGCTGGCGGCGCGGTTTGTGGCGCACGGCGAGGCCGTGCGGGAGGTGGCCTTCCGCCGGGCGGGGCGCACGTCGTCGGTGGCCCCGGTGGGCCGCATCGGCGAGGGCCTGAGTCCGTTTCCTTACCTGCTTGTTATTTCTCAGGACCAAACCGAGGCCCTGCTGCGCGACGCACTCGCCGCCCACGGGGTGCAGGTGGAGTGGGGCACGGCCCTGACCGCCCTGGAAAACCGGGCCGGGGCCCCCGTCGTCACGCTGCAGCCGGCCGCCGGCCCGCCCGAAACCTGGTGCCCGGCCTACGTGGCCGGCTGCGACGGGGCCGGCTCGGCCGTGCGGCGTGCGCTGGGCATCACCTTCCCGGGCGGCACCTACAAGCAGCTGTTTTTTGTGGCCGATGCCTTGGTCGATGGCTGGGAAGTCGACGCCCCCGCCGCCCGCCTGGTGCAGGTGGCGCTGGGGCCCCGCTCGTTCCACGCGTTTTTTCCTTTGCCACGGGGCCGTACCCGCATCCTGGGGCTGCTGCCGGCCGGGCTGAGCCAGGAAACGGCTTCGATTGACGACCTGCGGCCGGCCCTGGAGGCTGCCGAGCACATCCGGGTGCGCGATGTGAGCTGGTTCTCGACGTACCGCGTGCACCACCGCGTAGCCGAGCGGTTCCGGCAGGGGCCGGTGTTTCTGGTGGGCGACGCGGGCCACGTGCACAGCCCGGCCGGGGGGCAGGGCATGAACACCGGGCTGGGCGACGCCGTGAACCTGGCCTGGAAGCTGGCCGCCGTGCTGCGCCGCGCCGCCCCCGCCCCCCTGCTCGACACCTACGAAGCCGAGCGCCTGCCGTTTGCCCACCTGCTGGTGCGCACCACCGACCGGGCCTTCACCGCCGCCACCAGCGCCTCGGCCTGGGCCAGCTTCGTGCGCACCCGGCTGGTGCCGCGCCTGGTGCCCCTGGCCATGCGCCTGCCGTGGGTGCGCCAGCGCATATTCCGCGCCGTGTCGCAAACCGGCATCTCCTATCCCGATTCGCCGCTGAGCCAGGGCCACGCCCGGAACGTGGCCGGCGGCATGCGCCTGCCCTGGGCCCCCGGGCGCTACGAAGCACTGCGGCCCGCCGGCTGGCAGGTGCTGTGCCTCGGCCCTGCCCCGGCCGGGTTGGCCGATTGGGCCCGGGCGCGGCGGCTGCCGCTGGTGGAAACGGGGCCGACGACCGAAGAAACCACGGGAACGGTGTACTTGGTGCGGCCCGATGCCTACGTGGGGCTGGTGGCGGCTACGTTCGGTGAAGGTGCCTTTTCAACTTACGCCGGCCGGTGGGGGCTGACCGCCTAAACGGCTTCAGGCCAGCTCGCGCAACACCTGGGGCACCCCCACGCTGGCGGGGGCCGCCACGTAGCGCACGCCGCGCCGTCCGGCTTCGGGCTGGTGCGGGTCGACGACGTAAATTGGGCAGCGCGCCGGGGCGTGGTGCAGCAGGCCCGCCGCCGGGTACACCTGCAAGGAGGTGCCCACCACCAGCACGGCATCGGCGGCGGCCACGAGTCGGGCCGCTTCTTCAATGGCAGGCACCAGCTCGCCAAACCACACGATGTGGGGCCGCAGCTGCGCGCCGTCGGGGCCCAGGTCGCCCACCCGGATGTCGCCGGGGCAGTCGTACACCGTGTTTTCGTCGGCCACGGTGCGCATCTGGTTCAGCATCCCGTGCAGGTGCAGCACGTCGCTCGAGCCGGCGCGCTCGTGCAGGTCGTCCACGTTCTGGGTGATGATGCTGACGCGCCAGCCAGCCTCCTCCTCGAACCCGGCCAGGGCGAGGTGGGCAGCATTGGGCTGCACGCCGCGGGCCTGGGCGCGGCGCTGGTTGTAAAAATCCAGCACCAGCGCCGGGTCGCGGGCAAAGCCTTCGGGCGAGGCCACGTCTTCCACGCGGTGGTCTTCCCACAGGCCGTTGGTGTCGCGAAACGTGCGAATGCCGGACTCGGCGGAGACGCCGGCACCGGTGAGGACAACAAGGTGTTTCATAGCGGTGAAGAACCGGTTGGATTAGCTTTCGGCCTCAAAATTAAAAACCCGCGGCGCTTGCGGCCCGGCCAGTGCTGCCCGCGCCGCGAGCGCCATCCGCTACCGTAGCCTCGCGGTGGCAGCGGGAGCAGGTGCGCGGCTGGGCGGCCGTTGCTGCCATCGGCACGAGGCGGGCCCCGGAACGCATGCGCCACCGCTGGTTTTTGTGCCCGGGCTGCTTAAGCAGTTGCGGCCGTGGTATTTACCACCACCACAGGCTTATGGTGGCCGAAGCCGTCGTTGTGGCCCCCGTGCTATCCGTCACGGTCACGGTGTAGCACCCCGGCGCGAGGCCCGCCACGCGGGCCCCGGTTTGGCCCAGGGTGGTGCCGGTGGTGGTGTTGCGCCAGCTGTACGCGTAGGGCGCCGAGCCGCCGGCCACCAATACCAATGCCGAGTCGTTGCCCCCATTTTTCCCTTCGGCGCTTTGCATGGCAATGGCAGCGGATAAGGAAGCCAGGGTTTTGAAAGACAATGCATTGCCATAAAAAATGCCCGCTGCGCTGATGGCGTAGGCCCGTACGTAGTAAGTGGTGTTGCTCGCCAGGCTGACCGACTGCGCGAAGGTGCCCGAACCCTGGCCGATTTGCACCTTGGTGCCGTCGCCAATGGTTGGGACGGCAACCGAAGCGCTGTACACAACGCCCCGCTCCCGTACGCTCCCATCCGCCGTGGCGTTGCCGCCCAGCACGGCGGAAGTCCCGGTGATGGTGCCAACCGAAGCGGTGTTTACGGTGGGCGCGGCCTGCTCGACGGCCCGGCCGGCCAACAGGGTAGTGAAGGCCCGGGCCAAGGCCAGCGGTGGCAGGCCGGCAGCGCTGGCCGGCTGTTTGGGCGCGTGCGCATCGGCTGCCAGCGCCCGATGGTTGGCCAGGGCCAGGGCCACGGCGCCCGGGGCCAAGGAAAGCGCGCCCGCTGCCTTGTACTGCGCGGCGTCGCTGGCACCGGCAGGGGCCGGGTAGCATGGCTGATCGTTCATGGTCAGAACCTGAGTATTTCTTTTTGTGGTGGTTTCGTTCATAAAAACTGGCCTGGGCCCAGCCAGCCGTGGGTGCGAGGTACGCCGGTGCAAAGCCCGTCACGGCCCGCTGCCAGGTGTTGGGCAGCTGCGGCGTATGGGAAGAACCGGGCCTGTCTCGCCGCAGGAGCCGCTCGTGGCGGCAGTTTGCGATTACAAAGCAGCAACCGGAACGATGGAAATTTCAGCGTATAAATACCCGGTTTATTGCAAAATATTTATACGTAGAGTCTGTTTGGGTCTTTGCAATCAGGCATCGAGCAGGCCGTGGCGAACGGCGTACACCACCAGCCCCGCCGAGTTGGGCGCGCTGGTTTTTTGCAGTAAGTTTTGCCGGTGGCCTTCCACGGTGCGGCGGCTGATGAACAGCTGGTCGGCAATCTCGGCGGCCGTGCAGCCTTCGCAGATGAGGCGCAGCACTTCTTCCTCGCGGGGCGTGAGCGGCACCGGGTTGAGCAGCCGCGTGGCGACGCGGCCCGGCGGCTGGGCGTGGCGCGCCAGGGCCCTCGAAATGCGCGGGGTGAAGTGGTGCCCCGTCGTCAGCACGTCCTCGATGGCCCGGCGGAGCTGCTCGTAGTCGGAATCCTTGGCCAGGTAGCTGCGGGCCCCCAGCTCCATCATCTGGGCGATGAACTTGTCGGCAGAAAACGCCGACAAGACGATGATTTTCAGGCCGGGAAATTCCTTTAGCAACCGCTGGGCCGCTTCCGGCCCGTCCACGCCGGGCATTTGCAGGTCGAGCAGCAGCACGTCGGGCACGCGCTGGCGGCAGTGGGCGAGCATTTCCCGAAACTCGCCGGCTTCCACCACGGCCTCCACGTAGGGCAGGCCCTGGAGGATGTAGCGCAGGCCCTGCCGAAACAACGGGTGGTCGTCGAGCAAGGCTATCTGAATTGGGAAATCAATGGCGGGCATGGGAGAGATATTTTAGCGGCCTTCAGCGAAGGGCGTGTTTTCCAATTCGATAACCACGTGGCCCCCTTGGCCGGGGGCCGACAGCTGGCGCAGGCGGGCCTGTAGCATCTGCACCCGCACCTCGATGCTGCGCAGGCCGGCCCCGGCGGCCCCCACCGCCCGGGGGGCACCGGGGGCCGCCGGGGCAAAGCCGCAGCCGTCGTCCTCAACGGCCAGCGTGAGGCGGGGGCCCTGCTGCTGAAGCCGCACCGCGAGC
Source organism: Hymenobacter sp. (assembly GCA_025353745.1). GTDB lineage: Bacteria > Bacteroidota > Bacteroidia > Cytophagales > Hymenobacteraceae > Hymenobacter. Next base: position 16,440 of record JANXOE010000141.1, on the reverse strand, counting down.
CGGGTGGCCCCATGGGCGTGCTTCAACGCGTTGTGAACAAGTTCCTGGCAAATGCGGTACAGGGCCAGCTCCTGGGCCAGCGGCAGCGGTTGGGGGTAGTCCGTGGCCAGCGCCACGGCCAGGGCCCCCGCTTCGTTGCTCACGTCCACCAGGTGCTGAAGGGCCTCGGCCAGGCCAAAGCGGGCCAGCACGGCGGGGTAGAGGCTGTGCGAAATGCTGCGCACGTCGTGCACGGCCGCGCCCATGATTTCCTTTATCATCCCGAGCAGCTCCGCCGTTTCGGCGGCGGGCGGGCCGCTGCCCAGGCGGTGCACCAGCAGCTTGGCCGTGGCAATGGTGGAGCCAATGCCGTCGTGCAGGTCGCGGCCGATCCGTTCCCGCTCCCGTTCCTGGGCCTCGATCACGGCGGCCAGCTGCTGCTGCTGGTACTCGGCCTCGGCGGCGCGCAGGCGCAGCTGCTGTTGCAGCAGGCGCTTTTGGTACGTCACCAGAAACACTACCAGGGCCCCCGCCGCGAGTAGCATGAAGCCGATGCCAACGAACAGCAGCCGGCCAAACGCTACTTCTGCGGGCGCATCCATAGGGCCAGGCAGTAGCAGGAGTGGAGCACGATGTGAAGCAGCGAATTAATCGTCCAAATGTTCAGGTTCAGCTTCAATGAATAGTGGTGCAGGAGGTAATTGCTGAAAAGGGCAATTTGCAGGTAGCCCAGAAAGTACAGGAAAAGCCCCACCGAAACCCAGAACATCGGCTCCCGGGCCAGGCGCTGAACCTGTAATTCGTTGAGCAGCTTGCGGAAATACCACCCAACCATGGCCAGTATCAACACGCTTTGCGCCACTTGCTGGCCGGGCCGGAACCACTTCAGATTGGGCGCCAACAGGCTGTCGAACAGTACGTAGGCCGTAAAGCCCCCCACAATCCAAGGCAGCAGCCGGGTGAACGCGGCCGATTGCAGGGTTTGGCGATAAAGCAGGGCCAGCAGCCCGAACTCGCCTATCGTGTAGACAGGCATCAGAAACAGGTTGTTGCCGTGCAAGCGCACGATCAGGTCGCCCATTGCTTCGAGGGGCAACTCAAACCAGGCCAGTGCGGCGAGGTAGCGCAGGTTGGGCGGCAGGTAGCGAAAACGCACCAAGGCGATGATGCCGGCCGCAACGACCGGTACCAACGTCAGTTTTCCCAATACCTGCTGAAAGGAGAGGTGTAGCGGTTCGCCCATAATAGCCAATGCTTTGGCATCCACGTGAAATGAATGCGTCAGCTGCTCAGGTTATTGATAGGGAGGGGCGGGCTGTCCCATGTCAAAGAAAGGGCTATCTGAGCCCATCGCATCCGCACTGGTCGGGTCGTAAACCCGCAGGGCCAGCCCGAACGTCTGCGTCAGGGCCCCCTCGCTCACCGCGTTGGGCCCGTAGTAGTCGTGCAGACCGAAGTTGAGCCGAAACTTTTGTTGGTCAAATGGTCGCGCGTTGAAAAGCGGCACCATGAAATCGGCCAGGTCGAAGTTGTACCCGCGCAGGGGGCCGTCGGTGGCGCTGCAGGCCGTGGCGAACATGGTCGGCGTGGCGTGGCCGGCAACGGCCCTGTTGCCCAGCCAGGTTTTCACCAGGTCGTGGGGAACTTGGGCGGCGTGTTCGGCTTTCGGCTTCGCCAAGGCCCTGTTGCCGTCGACAAGGCTGGAAAAGTCCTCTTCGGTCGTGTCCGCGGCGGGGACTTCGGCGATGCAGCCGGCCCCGGTGAGCGAAACCAGCTGCACAACGTGCTGAACCGAAAACTTAACCGACCGGAGCAGGCCCTTGCCGTCCGTTGCTAAGAAGTTCTGGCGCAGCGCCTCCGCGTCGCCGGCGGTTTCCAACCATTGTTTGGCGTATCGGTCAAATTCGTTTGGGCCGATGACGCCGGGAAGGTAATTGTCTGCCATAGGGAAAGAAAAGGTGATAAACTGAACCGGTCAAAGGTAGAAGCCTGCGCGAATCAACTCCTAAGCGGAACCGTTTTTTATTTGCCGGGGCCTTAAATTTCCCCGCCATGGGGCAAACAAAAGCCCGCACGCGGCGGGCCTTTGGACTTGAAGCGGTAGGGCGCAGGGCCCCAGGAGTACTTATTTCGCGCCGACAATGGCTTTCGTGGGGGCCTTCTTTTTCGGGGCCGCGGCTTTGGCGGCGGCCGGCTTCTTGGCGGCCGGGGCTTTTTTGGCGGCGGGCTTCTTGGCAGTGGCGGTTTTTTTCTTGGCCGGCTCGTCGGCGCTTTTCTCGGCCTTGGCGCCTTTCTTAGCGAAGCGGCCGCCCTTGGCGGGCTTGTCGGGGGTGGCGTCGGCCAGTTCCAGGCAGCGCTCCAGCGTGAGGTCGGCGGGCTCTTCGCCCTTCGGAATTTTCACGTTCTTCTTGCCTGCCACGATATAGGGCCCAAAGCGGCCGTTCAATACCTGAATGTCAGGGTTTTCGGGAAAGGCCTTGATGAGGCGCTCGGCGTCGGTTTTGCGCTTGTTTTCGATCAGGGCCACGGCCTCTTCGCCCGTAATCGTGTGCGGGTCCTGCTCCTTGGTGAGGGAGAAAAACTTGCTGTCGTGGCGCACATAAGGCCCGAAGCGGCCCAGGGCCGCCGTCATGTCCTTGTCCTCGAACTGCCCCACGACGCGCGGCAGCTTGAACAGCTCCAGGGCCTCTTCGAGGGTGAGGCTTTCGATGAACTGGCCTTTGCGCAGGTTGGCGTAGGCCGGCTTCACCTCGCCGTCGGGGTCGCCGAGGGCCACGTAGGGGCCGTATTTGCCGAGGCGGGCCGTGATTTTGTCGCCCGTTTCGGGGTGCACGCCGATTTCGCGGGTGCTGCCGAGCGTGCTGCGCTCGATGTCCTGCCCGGCCTCAATCGTCGCGTGGAACTTGCCGTAAAAGCCGGTCAACATCTGCGTCCAGTCCTCGTGCCCGTTGGCAATCTGGTCGAATTCGTCCTCCACCTTGGCCGTGAACTGGTAGTCGACCACGGTGGGGAAGTGGGCCACCAGGAAATCGTTGACCACCATGGCCGTGTCGGTGGGGAAAAGCTTGGCTTTCTCGGCCCCGTAGTTTTCGGTTTTGATGTCGGTTTTCACCTCGGGGCCCTCCAGCGCCAGCACGTGAAACTTGCGCTCCTTGCCCTCGCGGGTGTCTTTTTCCACGTAGCCGCGCTTCTGCACCGTGCTGATGGTGGGGGCGTAGGTGCTGGGCCGGCCGATGCCCAGCTCTTCCAGCTTTTTCACCAGCGAGGCCTCGGTGTAGCGGGCCGGCGGGGCCGAAAACCGCTCGGTGGCGCTCAGGCGCAGCAGGGGCAGGGCCTGGCCGACGCTCAGCGGGGGCAGGCCGCGCGAGAAGCTGCTTTCGCCGTCCTTGGCGTCGTCTTCGTCCTCGTCGTCCTTGCTTTCGGCGTACACTTTCAGGAAGCCTTCAAACGTAATCACCTCGCCCGTAGCCGAAAATGTGACCCCGGGCTGCGTGCTGATGCCGATCACGGCCGTTGTGCGCTCGATCACGGCCTCGGCCATCTGCGAAGCCAGGGCCCGCTTGCGAATCAGGTCGTAGAGGCGCTGCTCGGAGGCGTCGCCCCCGGCCTTTACGGCCCCGAAGTCGGTGGGGCGAATGGCTTCGTGGGCCTCCTGGGCGCTCGCCGACTTGGTTTTGAAGGTGCGGGTGTGGTGGTATTCGGCCCCGTAGGCAGCCGTGATGGCCGTCTGGGCCCCCGCCAGGGCCTCCCCCGACAGGTTCACCGAGTCGGTCCGCATGTAGCTGATCTTGCCGGCTTCGTACAGCTTCTGGGCCACGCTCATGGTCTGGGCCACCGAGTAGCCCAGCTTGCGCGAGGCTTCCTGCTGCAAGGTCGAAGTGGTGAAGGGCGCGGCCGGGCTGCGCTTGCCGGGCTTTTTGTCGAGGCTCTCGATTTGGTAGGTGGCCCCCACGCAGCGCGTCAGGAAAGCTTCGGCCTCGGCGCGGGTCTTGTAGCGGGTGGGCAGCTCGGCTTCGAGCACGGCCCCGCGGCCGGCTTCGAAGCGGGCCACCACGCGGTAGGCGCTGGCCGAAAGGTGGCTGGCCACCTCGCGCTCGCGCTCCACCACCAGGCGCACGGCCACCGACTGCACGCGGCCGGCCGAGAGGCCGGGCTTTACCTTTTTCCAGAGCACGGGGCTCAGCTCGAAGCCCACGAGGCGGTCGAGCACGCGGCGCGCCTGCTGGGCGTTCACCAGGTTCTGGTCCACCTCGCGCGGGTTGGCGATGGCCCCCAGGATGGCGTTCTTGGTGATTTCGCGGAACACGATGCGCCGGGTTTTGGCCTGGGGCAGGTTCAGGGTTTCGGCCAGGTGCCAGGAAATGGCCTCGCCCTCGCGGTCGTCGTCACTCGCTAGCCACACGGTTTCGGCTTCCTTGGCCAGCTTTTTCAGTTGGCTGATCAACTCCTTTTTATCAGCCGATACCACGTAGGTAGGCTTGAAGCCGTTGGCGATGTCGATGGCGTTGTTGTCTTTGGGCAGGTCGCGGACGTGCCCATAGCTGGAGCGTACCACGAAGTCCTGGCCCAGGTAGCCTTCGATGGTTTTGGCCTTGGCCGGCGATTCGACAATAACTAAATTCTTAACCATAAAGCGGAAAGGAGGAGCAAGTAAGCAAGCGGGTGGGAAAGACGTAACGCAGAAACAGCGCCAAAGATTAAAACGCGGGCACAAAGATGCCGGAATAATCCTTCCCCGGGGCCCGCTTCTTTTCAACAAGGCCACCCGGGCCCCGGTTTCGGCCCCGCAGCCCTTGAAGTATCTTTGTTAATCTGGCCGGCACCGCCGACCTTCGCCGGCTCGTTTCCCGCTGCCCTTTCCATAATCGACTTCCTTATTAATATGGCTTCCCCGAAGACTCCGCAACCCAAGCTCCGTCGGGACCCGGCAGCAACTCCCACGACAGAGGGCGCGAAGGGCCCGGCAGGCGCTGGCCCGAACTTCGACATCACGCGGACCAACAACGACCTGACCCGCAAAAGGGGCAGCTCGCGCGGCTCCATCGATACCCAGGACCCGGGCTACGTCAACGAGCAGCTCAACCGGGTGCTCTACGCCCTCGACGCCTTCAAGAAGGGCGACGTGAGCGTGCGCCTGACCAAGCAGAACGACGACATTTTTGCGGAAATCGCCGAAGCTTACAACTCCATGGTGGAGATGATCGGCGGGGTGGGCGGCGAGGTCTCGCGCATCTCGAAAGTGGCCGGCGTGGAAGGCAACCTCAAGGCCCGCGCCTCGGCCGAAGGGGCCTCCGGCTTCTGGCGCGACATGATCAACAACATCAACGGCTTGGTGGACAGCATCGCCGTGCCGGTGCTGGAAGTGGGCAAGGTGCTGAAAAACATCAGCCGCGGCAACCTCGACGAGAGCTTTCAGATTCCGGTGTCGGGCGACTTCAAGGTGATGGCCGAAACCATCAACAAGACGATTGACAACCTGAACGTGTTTGCCGGCGAGGTGAGCCGCGTGGCCCAGGAAGTGGGCACCGAGGGCCGCCTGGGCGGCCAGGCCGTGGTGCCCAACGTGGGCGGCGTGTGGAAAGAGCTGACCGACAACGTGAACACGATGGCCTCGAACCTGACGAGCCAGGTGCGCGACATCGCCAACGTGGCCACAGCCGTGGCCCGGGGCGACTTGAGCCAGAAAGTAACCGTGGAGCTGAAAGGCGAGCTGCTGCAGCTCAAAGCCAACCTCAACCAGATGGTGGACTCGCTGAACCTGTTCGCGGGCGAGGTGAGCCGCGTGGCCCAGGACGTGGGCACCGAGGGCAAGCTCGGCGGCCAGGCCCAAGTGCCCGGCGTTTCGGGCACGTGGAAAGACCTGACCGACAACGTGAACAACATGGCGGCCAACCTGACGAGCCAGGTGCGCGACATCGCCAACGTGGCCACGGCCGTGGCCCGGGGCGACTTGAGCCAGAAGATGACGGTGTCGGTGAAGGGGGAGATCCTGGAGTTGAAGAACATCCTCAACCAGATGGTGGACTCGCTGAACGTGTTCAGCGACGAGGTGACGCGCGTGGCCCGCGAGGTGGGCACCGAAGGCAAGCTCGGCGGCCAGGCCAACGTGCCCCGCGTGGGCGGGGCCTGGAAGGAGCTGACCGACAACGTGAACACGATGGCGGCGAATTTGACGAGCCAGGTGCGCGACATCGCCAACGTGGCCACGGCCGTGGCCCGGGGCGACTTGAGCCAGAAGATGACGGTGGACGTGCAGGGCGAGATCCTCGACCTGAAGAACATCCTCAACCAGATGGTGGACTCGCTCAACATCTTCGCCGGCGAGGTAACCCGCGTGGCCCGCGAGGTGGGCACCGAAGGCATTCTGGGCGGCCAGGCCAACGTGCCCCGCGTTTCGGGCACGTGGAAGGACCTGACGGACAACGTGAACACGATGGCGGCGAATTTGACGAGCCAGGTGCGCGACATCGCCAATGTGGCCACGGCCGTGGCCCGGGGCGACTTGAGCCAGAAAATCACCGTTAACGTGAAAGGCGAGCTGTTGCAGCTCAAGGCCAACCTCAACCAGATGGTGGACTCGCTCAACACTTTCGGCGACGAGGTGACGCGCGTGGCCCGCGAGGTGGGCACCGAAGGCAAGCTCGGCGGCCAGGCCAACGTGCCGGGCGTGCGCGGCACGTGGAAGGACCTGACGGACAACGTGAACACGATGGCGGCGAATTTGACGAGCCAGGTGCGCGACATCGCCAACGTGGCCACGGCCGTGGCCCGGGGCGACTTGAGCCAGAAGATGACGGTGGACGTGCAGGGCGAGATCCTCGATTTGAAGAACATCCTCAGCCAGATGGTGGACTCGCTCAACATCTTCGCCGGCGAGGTAACCCGCGTGGCCCGCGAGGTGGGCACCGAGGGCCAGCTCGGCGGCCAGGCCAACGTGCCCAACGTTTCGGGCACGTGGAAGGACTTGACCGACAACGTGAACACGATGGCGGCCAACCTCACCACGCAGGTGCGTGGCATCGTGGCGGTGGTGACGGCCGTAAGCCAGGGCGACTTGACGCGCAAGCTGACCCTGGAGGCCGCCGGCGAAGTAGCCGACCTGGCCGCGACCATCAACCGCATGGTGGACGACCTGAACCGCTTGGCTTCGGAGGTGAGCCGCGTGGCCCGCGTGGCCGGGGCCGAGGGCAAGCTCACGGAGCGCGCCACCGTGACCGATGTGTCGGGCTCGTGGAAAGAGTTGGTGGACACGCTCAACGCCCTGATTGAAAGCATCGCCTTGCCGGTGCTGGAGGTGAGCCGCGTGGTGCGGGCCATTTCGGAAGGCGACTTCACCCAGCAAGTGGAAGTGCAGGCCACCGGCGACCTCGAAGCCATGAGCAGCGCCCTGAGCCTGGCCGTGGTGAGCGTGAACGATCTGCTGAGCGAAATCAACGATTCGGCCCAGGTAGTGGGGCAGTCGTCGGAGGAAATGGTGGAAAAAGGCCGCGCCATGAGCAATGTGACGGCCAACGTGGCCCTGGCCATGCAGCAAATGGCCGAAGGTGCCCAGAACCAGGCCCTCAAAACCGACCAGGCCTTCAAGCTGATCGAAGAAATCATGCAGGCCACCAAGGAAACGGCCGACAAGGCCGACGTGGTGAACAAATCGGCCATTATGGGCGAGCAGACCTCGCAGCTGGGCCTGAAAACGGTGGCCGAAGTGGTGAAAAACATGGAAGAGATTTCCAGCGCCGCTTCCCAGACCTCGCGCACAATCGAGGTGCTGAGCACCCGGGCGCAGGAAATCAGCAAGGCCCTGAGCGTGATTACCGACATCGCTTCGCAAACCAACCTGCTGGCCCTGAACGCCGCCATCGAAGCGGCCCGCGCCGGCGAGGCCGGCCGGGGCTTTGCAGTGGTAGCCGAAGAAATCCGCAAGCTGGCCGAAGGCTCGCGCAAGTCGGCCAGCGAAATTGCCACCCTGGTCGACGACGTGCGCAAGGACACCACCAGCGCTGCCACCGCCATCAATACCATGGAAGGTCGGGTGCTGAAGGGCAAAAATGCTACCTTCGAGGCCAGCTCGGCCTTCAAAAACATTGCCACCAGCAGCGGGGAAACCCTGCGCACCTCGCGCGACATCCTCACGGCCACCGAAGTGCAGCGCACCTCGATTGGCGACGTGGTGAAGTACGTGGAGGAAGTGGTGGCCATTGCCGAACAAACCGCCACCGGTACCCAGCAAGTGGCCGGTACGGCCCAGCAGCTCAGCGCGTCCATGCAGGAGCTGACCGCCAGCAGCCAGCGCCTCACCGACATCGCCGACGATTTGCAGCTGGGCCTTTCGGCCTTCCAGCTCGGCGACTACGTGGAAGCCGAGCCGGAGCCCGCGCCCCCGGTACGCCGCCGCCTCATCGCCCGCGCCAACAACAACGGCGCGGCTGCCCCGGCCCCAGCGCCGGCCCGTCCGGTGGCCCCCGCTCGGAGGGCCCCGGGCGGGCCGGCTACGCCGCCGGTACGGCCCGTGCGCTCCGTGCGCAAGGCTGCCGGGGCCGCGCCTACGCCTGCCCAAACCGCTCCGCTGGCCAACGGCCAGCCAGTAGCGAAGCCCCGCTCACAAAAAACCAAGCCCAAAGCCGCAGGCAAATAGACTTTTGATGGTCCTGCTTGCCTAATTTTTCTCTTATGGTCGATTCCGTTCTCCGCCCCGCAGGGGGCAAAGTGGCCCCAGGGGGCCCTGAGGCCACGGTGCAGCTTATTGTGTTTCAGCTAGCGGGTGAGGACTACGGCGTCCGCATCGAGCAGGTGCGCGAGGTGACCGTGACGCCCGAGGTGGCGCGGATGCCCAAGACGCCCGCCTTCATCAAGGGCATCATCAACCTGCGGGGCGACATAATCGCCGTCATCGACCTGGAGGAGCGGTTTGGGTTGGTGCCCGCCGGACGGCCCCTGCCCGCGCACAGTTACACGGTGGCCGTGGAAGCGGCCGAATACACCATCGGGCTGGCCGTGCGCGACGTGCCGCGCCCGATGCGCATTTCGGCCGCTGCCATCGAGGCGGCCCCCGAGTTTCTGCAAGACAGCGGCCAGCGCGAACGCTACCTCGAAGGCATCGCCAAACTGCCCGACAACAGCGTCATCATCGTGCTCGACATGCGCAAGCTGCTCATGGCCAGCGAAATTCTTCGCCTGCCCAACTAATTGCAATCTTTCGCGCCGCTCAACCGTATAGGCCACGGCCGGCTTTGGCCCACTTTGTTTTCATCCAATTACCCTTTGGTTCTTTTATATAATGAATAAGCGCATCCTCATCGTCGACGACTCCTTCTACATGCGCACGATGCTCAAGAATATGCTCACCGACGCCGGCTACGAAGTGGTAGGGGAAGCCGCCAACGGCCAGCAGGCGCTGGAGATGGCCGCCGCCACCAACCCCGACCTCATCACCCTGGACGTGATTCTGCCCGACAATACCGGGCTCGACGTGCTGCGCGGGCTTCGCCAGCAAACCCCCGCGGCTAAGGTGGTGATGTGCAGTGCCGTAGGCCAGGAAGTTATCGTGAGCGAAGCCATTGAGAACGGGGCCCTGGCCTACATCGTGAAGCCGTTTTCGGAAGAGCGGGTGTTGGAAATCGTGGGGTCGGCGCTGCGGGGCGATGCGGCGTAAGCCCCCATGCGCAGCGGCAGCACCCGGCTCGGCCCAAATGCCGAGGGCGGCGGGGCCGTTGCGCCCGGGCCCCTTGGCTTCTATCACCATTAGTGTGACCTTTTCAGCCACTTGCCCATGAACGCCCGCGAACAGGAATACCGCGAGCTGTTCATGGCCGAGGCGTTGGAATATTACGACGGGATGGGCCGGCACCTGAGCGTGTTGGAGCGCAGCCCAACGGATGTGCCTGCCCTGAACGAGCTGTTTCGGCTCATGCACAACCTGAAGTCGAACGCGCGGGCCATGGGCCACGCCGCCATTGGCGAGGTGGCCCACAGCCTGGAAACGATTTTTGGCCTGATCCGCGAACAGCAACGCGCGTTTGCCGGGGCCCTGGTGCCGGTGGTATTCACCGGCCTCGACGAGTTGGGCACGATGATTCGGGCCGTGGGGGCGAGCCAGCCCTTGCCCGATGCTGCCGTTTTGCTCGAAAACCTGGCCCGCGTGGCGCGCGGCGAAGAGCCTGTGCAGCCCGCCGCGGCGGTCCCGACGGCCCCCGACACGCCTTCCGAAGAAGATACCCGCAAGCTGGAATTATCGGACCTGGTGTACATACAGGTGCGCAAGCTCGACAAGCTGCTGAACCTAGTGGGCGAGCTGGTGATTGACCGCGACCGGCTGCTGACCCTGGCCGAAGAAATCGGCCACCCCGCCCTGCAAGCCACCGCCCGCCACCTGTTCCGCATTTCCGATGATTTGCAGTACAGCGTGATGGACGTGCGGCTGGTGGGCGTGGGCGTGCTGCTGAACAAGTTTCCGCGGGTGGTGCGCGACGTGGCCGCCGCCGAAGGCAAAGAAGCGGAGCTGACCCTGAGCGGCCAGGACGTGCAAATTGACCGCAACGTGCTGCAAATGATCACCGACGGCCTGCTGCACCTGGTGCGCAACGGCGTGAGCCACGGCCTCGAAACCCCGGACCAGCGCGAAGCGGCCGGCAAGCCCCGCGTGGGCCAGCTGCGCCTGTCGGCCCTCACCGAGCGCGACGACGTGCTGATCGAGGTGGCCGACGACGGCCCCGGCATCGACACCGAAGCCGTGCGCCGCAAGGCCGTGGAGCGCGGCCTGACCACCGCCGCGCTGGCCGCTGGCCTCGACGAGCAAGCCGTGTGGGCATTTCTGTTCGAGCCCGGCTTCTCGACGGCGGCCCAAGTGACCGACATATCGGGCCGCGGCGTGGGCCTCGACGTGGTGAAGCGCGCCCTCGATTCGCTCGGCGGCCAGCTGCGCATCAGCTCCGTGCGCGGCCAGGGCACGTCGTTCACGCTGGTACTGCCCACTTCCATTGCCGTGAAGGGGGCCCTGCTCGTGGAACTGGACGGCCGCCCCTACGCCGTGCCCCTGCTCCACACCGACACCGTGCTGGCCCTGCGCCCGGAAGAGTTTTCGGTGGCCGCCGGCCTGCTGCTGGCCCACGTGCAGGGCCAGGCCGTGCCGGTGGTGCCCCTGCGCGACCTGCTGCACGCGGAAGGCAGCGAACCCTTGCCCACCGCCGACAAAACGCAGCTGCACGGCCCCCAGCAGGTGTTGGTGGTCAACTACAACAACCGCCGCCTGGGCTTGCTCGTCGACCAGTTTATACGCCAGCAAAGCATCGTCATCAAGCCCTTGAGCAAACCCTTGGACACCATTGACTTGTTTGGAGGGGTGACGCTGCTTGGCAGCGGGCAAGTGTGCCTGGTGCTCGACGTGCCAGCCCTAACCCGTTTGTTTGTTGCCCGTCGGGCTTGATTTTTCGTACTGATTCATTCCGTCCTCATCCTTCCTGTCCGACGCCTTCGCTGCCCTAGTTACCGCCACTATGAATTTATCCATGACTGAGTTGGAGCGCGACATCATCCGCGAGATTCTGAACATCGGGCTGGCCCGGGCCGCCGATTCTTTCGCTGTGGTTGCGCAGGAGAAAGTATTGCTCGAAGTGCCCAGCCTGGATTTGCTGATGAGCGACGACATCCTGCTAAAGCTGCGGGAATACCAAGCCAACCACGTCGCCGTGCAGTCCGACATTCGGGGCGATTTTACGGGCACGACGCTCATGTTTTTCTCCGGCCAGCACGTGCAGCGGCTCTCGCGGGTGTGCCTGCGGATGCAGGTGGCCGACTCGATTGAAGTCGACGAGCTACAGGAGTCGCTGCTGCTGGAAATCAGCAATATCATCACCGGGGCCCTGGTCACGCAGTTGGCCAATATTCTGAAAGCCAACATCTACGGGGCCCCACCTACCACTTTCGACGGCGACGCGACGGCCCTGGTAAGCCACTTGCTGCCCAGCAAGTCGTTGCAGCCGCTGATTTTTTCCGTCATCACCCAGTTCTCCGACAAAAGCAATTCCGTGGAGCTGCCGCTGATGTTGTTTTTCGACCGGGCCACGTTCGAAAAAATCCTCGACATCATCCGCGGCTACGACTTTCTGGGCAAACACCTCGCCAGCGCCTAACCCGGGCCCTGGCTTTTTTATTGATTAACCATTCCGTTTCCGATGCCTGATTCCGGCTCTGCCGCCCGCGCCAAAAAAATCGCCCAGTTCGACCCTAACGCCCCCGGCGACGACGCCGGCGGCCTGTTCGGCTTGCCTTTTACCCCCGCCGAAGCCCAAGTGGTGGTCGTGCCCGTGCCCTGGGAAGTGACCGTGAGCTACCGCGCCGGCACCGCCCAGGGCCCCGCCGCCGTCCGCGAAGCCTCGCTGCAAGTCGACCTCTTCGACTCCGACCTGCCCGATGCCTGGCAAATGGGCTTGGCCATGGAAGAGGTGGATGCCGAAATTGCCGCCGCCAGTGCGCGGCTGCGCCCCCTGGCGGCCGATTACATCGGCTGGCTCGAAGCCGGCGAGCCCGCCGCCGAAGCCAAGGCCATGCTGGCCGTGCCCGCCACCGTCAACGCCGAGGGCGACAAGCTGCGCCAGTGGCTGGCCGCCAAAACAGGGGCCCTGCTCGACGGCGGGCAGGGCGTGGTGGTGCTCGGCGGCGACCACAGCACGCCGCTGGGCTTCCTCGACGCGCTGGCCGCCCGCCACGAAGAGTTCGCCATCCTGCAAATCGACGCGCACTGCGACCTGCGGCCCGCCTACGAGGGATTTCAGTATTCGCACGCCAGCATCATGTACAACGCGCTGGAGCTGCCGCAGGTGAAAAAGCTGGTGCAGGTGGGCATCCGCGACTATTGCCAGCAGGAGGCCGATTACATTGAGCAGTCGCACGGGCGCGTGGCGCTGTTCGGCCAGCGATTTTTGAGCGAAGAGCGCTTTGCCAAAAAGTCGTGGAAGAAAGTGTGCGGCAAAATCATTGCCCAGCTGCCGCCCAAGGTGTACCTCAGCTTCGACATCGACGGGCTCGACCCCAAGCTGTGCCCCGGCACCGGCACGCCCGTGCCCGGCGGCCTGGAGTTTGAGGAAGCCACGTACCTCATCCGCAGCATTGTGCAGGCCGGCATCACCATCATCGGCTGCGACCTCAACGAGGTAGCCCCCGGCGACACCGACTGGAACGGCATCGTGGGGGCCCGCCTGCTCTACCAAATGGCCAACTGGATGGCCGTGTCGCAGGGCCGCCTGGCCGCCCGAAAACGCGAGTAGCCGAACCTCCGTAGAAGCCGCATCATCCACCCAAACCCCGCGTTACCCTCATGCTCGGCTTTATTCTTAAATTTTTGCTCACGGCGGTGCTCGTCTACGGCCTGAGCCGGGTGCTGCCCGGTGTGGCCCTCACCGGCGTGGGCAGCGCGGCCATTTTGGTCATCGTGCTCGGCTTGCTCAACGCCGTGGTCAAGCCGGTCCTGAAAATTCTGAGCTTTCCCATCAACGTGCTCACGCTGGGGCTGTTCTCGCTGGTTATCAACGTCATCATCATCAAGCTGGCCGATTACCTGATGACCAGCTTTTCGGTCAACGGTTTCCTCAATGCGTTGCTGTTCAGCCTGGGCCTGGCCGTGGTGAACACCGTGGTTGACGCCGTGCTGGACTAAAATCAGCTAACCGTTATCCCTTAACGTTTAACAGCCGTTCCGCTAGCCGATTAGGCCAGTAGAACGGCTGTTAAACGTTAAGGGATAACCGGCAAATGAAACGGCTCAGACCCGCCGAATGTCGGCCCCCAGCGCGTTGAGGCGCTGGTCGATGAACTGGTAGCCGCGGTCGATCTGCTCCACGTTGAGGATGGTGCTGGGGCCCTCGGCGCTGAGTGCGGCGATGAGCAGCGCGACGCCCGCCCGGATGTCGGGCGAAGTCATGGTGATGCCGCGCAGGCGCGTGCGCTGGTCGAGGCCGATGACGGTGGCGCGGTGCGGGTCGCAGAGGATGACTTGGGCCCCCATGTCGATGAGCTTGTCGACGAAAAACAGCCGGCTCTCGAACATTTTCTGGTGGATGAGCACCGTGCCTTTGGCCTGGCAGGCCACCACGAGCACAATGCTGAGCAAATCGGGCGTGAAGCCCGGCCAGGTGTGGTCGCTCACCGTGAGGATGGAGCCGTCGAGGTAGGTGTCGATTTCGTAGTGCGCCTGGGCCGGAATGAAGATGTCGTCGCCCCGGAACTCAATTTGAATCCCCAGCTTGCGAAACGTGTCCGGAATCAGGCCCAGCTCGGGAATCTGGCAGTCTTTGATGGTGATTTCGGAGCCCGTCATGGCCGCCAGGCCGATGAACGAGCCGATCTCAATCATGTCGGGCAGCATGCGGTGCTCGGTGCCGCCCAGGCTTTCCACGCCCTCGATGGTGAGCAGGTTCGAGCCAATGCCTTGGATGTTAGCGCCCATGCGCACCAGCATCCGGCAGAGCTGCTGGAGGTAAGGCTCGCAGGCGGCGTTGTAGATGGTGGTGGTGCCCTCGGCGAGCACGGCGGCCATCACGATGTTGGCCGTGCCCGTCACCGAGGCCTCGTCGAGCAGCATGTGGGCGCCGCGCAGCTTGCCTTCGGCCTTGATGCGGTAGAAGTCGGGGCCCTCCACCGTGAGCTTACCGCCCAGCTTTTCGAAGCCCAGGAAGTGCGTGTCCATCGGCCGCCGGCCAATTTTGTCGCCGCCCGGCTTGGGCAGCTGGCAGCGCCCGAAGCGCCCCAGCATGGGCCCCAGGATCATCACCGAGCCGCGCAGGGCCCCGGCCTGCTGCACAAATTCGGGCGTGTCGAGGTAATCGAGGTTGACGGCTTCGGCCTGAAACCGGTAGGTATCGGTGGAGAGCTTGCCCACTTTCACGCCCATGTCGCGCAGCAGCTCGATGAGCTTGTTGACGTCGCGGATGTCGGGGATGTTGCTGACGGTGACCGGCTCGCTGGTGAGCAGCACGGCGCACAAAATTTGTAAGGCTTCGTTTTTAGCCCCTTGGGGCGTAATCTCGCCGCGCAGCGGCTGGCCGCCGCGCACTTCAAATGCTGCCATTATTGGTTGAGCTGTTAGCTAATAGCCGAAGGCTGTCAGCTTTTGGGGAAATGAAAATAAAACAGAAGATCCGGGTCGGTTCAGTCTGGAAGCCAACGACTAAAAAGCGTTACTGCGGGGGCTGTTGGGGCTCCTGGCGGCCTTTTTTGCTGCGTTTCTTGTCGCGCTTCTGGCCGTTGCCGAAGGCATTGCCACCGGTGGGCGGGCCCGGGCGGCGGGGCTGGTTGGGCGGCGCTGCTCCGAACGCCGGGCGGCTGGTGCCCGCGCCGTTGCCGGGGGCCACGCCGGGGCCCATCTCGAACAGGTTTTCCTGGTCCACCAACGCCGGGTCGAGCTTGAGCTGGCCGTTCGACAACTCGCTCAGATGGCGGATGATGGTGGCATCTTTCGCGTTTTCCTTGTTGTGCTGCCGAAACAGAAACTTCATGGTGCGCCCGATCTGCACCGCGGCCTGCTCGCGCTCGGCAGGGTTTTCAAGCGTCAACGCCTTGGCGATGAGCGCCTCGATGCCACGGCCGTAGGCGCGCAGGCGCGGGGGCTGGCGGGGGTAGGGCACGGGCTTGGGGCGCGTCACGCGCAGGCTCACCGGGCGCAGGGGCACGGGGGCCTCCAGCTCAACTTCCTCGCCCAGCAGGGCCGAAAGGTGGCTCCACAGCCGGCTTTGGATGTCGGGCTGGTCGCGCAGGCCGGGCTTGAGGCGCAGGATGAGCTGCACGATCTGGGCGGCGCGGCGCGTGCGCTCGGCCACGTCTTCCACCGGGCGCAGGCCCTGGATGAGCTGATAGGTGCTCTGCCCGTACTCGCGCACCAGCAGCTGCAAGTGAAAAGGCAGCGATTGAAAGTCGTTCATAAAATACTAGATAGTAGCTGGTTCAGTGGAGCCACGCAGCGGCTCCCGGGCCCGGCCGGGGCCAAAGGTAAGGGCCCCGGCGCGGCCTGCGGCGCGCCTAGCCCAGGATGCGCAGCTTGGCGAAGCTCAGCAGCAGCACTTTTTCGCCCACCTCCTCGAAATCGATGGTGGCCTTGGCCCCGCCGGGCTGGCTTTCCAGCAGCCGCACGGTGCCAAAACCGAACTTCGGGTGCTCGACGCGCTGGCCGGCCACCAGGTTCTTGGTGTCGGAAGGCGCAAAGTCGGCCGGGGCTACGTACTTGGTGGCCACGTTTTTGCGCGGGGCCACCGGCACCAGGTTCGAGCGGCGCTCGAACACGTGCTGGAAGGGCTGCTCGCCCGCCCCGGGGCCCCCGCCGGCCGCGAACTTGAAATGAACGTAAGCCGGATCGATTTCGTCCAAAAACCGGCTCTTTTCCGCGCTGCGCAGGTTGCCCCACTGGTAGCGCGAGGTGGCGTAGCTGAGCGTCAGCTTCTTCTCGGCCCGGGTGATGGCCACGTAAAACAGCCGCCG
>JANXOE010000186.1 GCA_025353745.1 Hymenobacter sp. | reverse complement strand
GGTGCTGAACTACGGCAAGCTGCGGGCGTCGGTGGCCCAGGTGGGCCGCGACACGGGGCCCTACCGCGTGGAGTCGCCGCTCACGTCCAACACCTACATCGGCGGCGGCTTCCGCAACGGTTTCTTTGGCTCAAATGCCCTCCTCAAGCCCGAGCGCACCCGCACCTACGAGGCCGGCGTGAACCTGCAGTTTTTCAAAAACCGGCTCAGCTTCGACTTCAACTACTACCGCTCGCGCACCGTCGACCAGCTCATCGCCCCGCGCGTGAGCCAGGCCACGGGCTTCATCCTGCAGTACATCAACGGCGGGGTGGTGACCAACGAGGGCCAGGAAATCAGCCTGACGGGCACGCCGGTGCGCACGGCCGGCGGCTTTAGCTGGGACATCGGCGCCAATTTCTACCACAACACCAACAACACCGAAAGCCTGCCCTCCCCGCTGACGGTGGTGTACCAGTCCGACACCTACGTGACCGACGTGCACGAGGGCGCGGCCTTCCCCAACCACCCCATCACGGGCGTGGCGGCCACCGATTTCAGCCGCGTGACCGACCCCAACAGCCCCGCCTTCGGCCAAATGCTGATCGAGGCCAGCGGCTACCCCACGGCGAGCCCCACCTTCGTGTACGCCGGCAACCGGGCCCCGCGCTTCACCACGCAGCTTACCAACACGTTTGCCTACAAAGGCTTGTCGCTGACCTCGCTGCTTGATTTCCGCGTGGGCGGCGTGGTGGTGAACGGCAACGACTGGTACCAGACCGGCGTGGGCACGGCCCTGCGCACCGCCGACCGCGGCCAGCAAACGGTGTTTGCCGGCGTGGTGGCCCAGACCGACGCCAACGGCAACACCACCTACGTGCCCAACACGCAGTCGGTGGAGCTGAACCAGACCTACTACCAGAACGTGCTGGCCAACGTGGGCACGGCCTTCGTGGAGAAAGCCTCGTGGGCGCGCCTGCGCTACGTGGCCCTGAGCTACGCCCTGCCCGCGCGCTGGCTCGGCGGCTCCGGCTCGTTCCTGAAAGGCGTCGAGCTGAGCGTGACCGGCCGCAACCTGGTGCTGCTGACCAAGTACAGCGGCGCCGACCCCGAAACGGCCTCGGCCGGGGCCGGCGTGCGCGGCGGCGGCTCGGGCGGCATCGACTACGGCAGCGTGCCCGCCACCCGCGGCGTGGACATGGGCCTGCGGGTAAATTTCTAACCGGCCGCCCCGGGCGGCTGGCCCGCCCGGGGCCCCTTATTGCTTTCGACTCATGAAAAAATCTACCTGGCTCGTCGGGCTGCTGGGCGCTGCGGCGGCCCTCACCTCGTGCGAGAAATTCCTCGACGTCAACACCGACCCCAACAACCCGACGGTTGCGACGCCCAACTTTTTGTTGCCCAGCATCATTTCCAACGGCATTCAGACGCAGATGTACACCTCGCTGCGCGTGCCCTACATCACGCAGTACATCGTGCGCCGCCCGGCCGATAACCGCAACATCGACCAGTATTACCTGACCAATGCCCAGAGCACCAACGTGTTCAACTACTCCTACTTTTATTCGGGAGGCAACATTCCGCTGATGGAAAAGGCGGCCCTGGCCGAAGGCTCGCCCTACTACGTGGGGGCCGGCAAAATCATGCAGGCCCTGATCCTGGCGCACGCCACCGACATGCTCGGCGACGTGCCCTACACGGAAGCCTACCAGGGCGGGGCCAACTACACCCCCAAGTACGACCCGCAGCAGCAGCTTTACACCAACGTGAGCCAGCTCCTCGACGAGGGCGTGGTGGAAATGCAGAAGGCCCCCAGCGAAAACAAGCGGCCCCTCTACAGCACCAGCCCCAGCGAAAGCGGCGACATCCTCTACAAAGGCGACCCGGCCAAGTGGGTGCGCCTGGCCTACGCCCTCAAGGCGCGGGAGGCCCAGCACCTGACCAAAAAGAAAAGCTACGACCCGGCCGCCGTGCTTGCGCTCTGCGACAAGGCCTTCAAGTCGTCGGCCGACGACGCCCAGCTGAATTACCAAGTGGCCGTGGCACCGCTCTCCAATACGACGAGCATTTTCGGGCCCACGCGCGGCAACTTCGGCTCGGCCACGTTCTCGACCAACGTCATTAAGTACCTCAACGGCACGACCTTTCCCGGCGTGGTGGACCCGCGCTTCGGCATTCTCACGCCCAGCACCAGCACCGGGGCCGTGGCCGGCGCGGGCACGCCCCCCGGCACCAACCTGACGCCGGGCTCGACCTACACCGACTTCTACGGCGGCTGGTACGCCCGCGACCTGGGCTATTTCGACGTCATCACCTACCACGAGCTGAAGTTCATCGAGGCGGAGGCGGCGCTGCGGGCCGGCAACCGCCCGCGGGCGCTGGCGGCGCTGCGCGAGGGCATCCGGGCGCACATGGCCAAGGTGGGCCGCGGCGGCTCCAACGCCCTGCCGGCCGTCACGTTCCCGACCATATCGGCCGACCAGATAACGACTTACCTGGCCTCGGCCGCCGTGCCGCAAACCCCGGAAGACGTGACGCTGCGCAGCGTCATGGAGCAGAAATACCTGGCCATGTTCCTCAACCCCGATTCGTGGTCGGACCTGCGCCGGCTCGATTTCGACCCGGCCATCTACGTCAATTTCGTGTACCCGACCCGTACCGTGAACCCCGTCGTGGCCGGCCAAACCGATCCCAAGCTGCGCTACCCCCGCCGCCTGCTGCCGGGCGGCACGGAGGTGCTCTACAACCCCACCGCCGTGGCCAAGCTTTTCAGCGACGCCGGGGCCACAACCAACGACGAGTACATCACGAAGCCGCTGTGGTTCGACCAGCCGTAGGGCCCCCGCGGTATTTCTCGATCAAAAAAGCCTTTCCTGTTTGGGAAAGGCTTTTTTTGTAGGAAACCCAGCGACCGAATCTGCCTCAATTCAACCCAAACAGCCGGGCGAAAAAGCCCCGCCGGGGTTTCTCTTTGGCTTTGAACTTGTCGGCCCCGGCGGGCGTGGGTTCGCCGTCCAACGGGTGTATCGCCGGGAATTTGATGGTGGAGGGCCCCGGGCTGGCGGCGGGCGGGGCCGGGGCGGCGGCCACGGCCGGCATGGACGAGGCCAGTGCTACTTCGGTGGGCAGCTGGCCGGTGGTGCGCAGGCTCACGGGGCGGCTCTCGTTGTGGAGGCGGTCGACGGCCGTAACGTAGTAGGCGTAGGCCTGGCCGGGCGCGGCCGACGTGTCGATGAACGTGGTGCCGTGGCCCGGCGTGGCGCGCGGCAGCGCCAGGATGTGGCGCGGGTCGTCGGGGGTGGGCCGCTCGCCGGCCCCGAAGCGGTAGAGCACGTAGTAGGCGGCCACGTCGCCGTCGGCGGCGGGCGGGCCGGGCACCCAGCTCAGGGTGGCCACGCGGCCGGCCCGGGTGAGGGCAAAGCCCGCCACCGGGCGCGGCGGCACGGCGTCGAGCCAGGGCATGGCGGGCACCAGGGCCGGGTAGCGGAACAGGTTGAGGCGCAGCGAGTCGGTGGTGTGCAGCGGGTTTTCGCGCACCGACTTGGCCGAGAAAAACACGCTGCCGCCCACCTCGCCGTCGTACGAGCGGTTGAGGCGCACCTGCCGGGGCAGCTCGCGCGGGTTGCGCCAGGCGGTGTCGGAGCGGGTGCTTTCGAGCATCCGGTAGGTGCCGTGGCCGATGTAGAGGTGCCGCCCGTAGCGGTTGCGCGTCCACCACTCCAGCAGCGTGGCGTAGGGCACGAGCCGGAACCCGGTGCTCCAGTAGAGCTGCGGCACCACGTAGTCGATCCAGCCCTTTTGCAGCCACAGGCGCGTGTCGGCATACAGGGCCGAGTAGCTGGGCTGCCCGGCGCGGGTGGCCGAGCCGGTGGAATCGGCCGACTTGTTCATCCACACGCCGAAGGGCGAGATGCCGAACTTCACCCACCGCTTGGCCGTGCGGATGCTGTCGTGCAGGTCGCGGATGAGCACGTTCACGTTGTTGCGCCGCCAGTCGTCGAGCTTTGCGATGTCCTGCTCGGGCCGCTGGGCAAAGGTCTGCTCGTCGTGAAACACCAGCCCCGACTCCTGGTACGGATAAAAATAATCGTCGAAATGCACGGCGTCGATGTCGTAGCGCCGCACCACGTCCATGATCACGCGGGTGATGTGGGCACGCACGGCCGGCAGGCCGGGGTTGTAGAGCAGCGTCCGGCCGTACCAGATAAACCACTCGGGGTGCGTGCGGTACGGGTGCAGGGCCCCCAGGCGGTGGGTGGCGGTGTCGAGGCTGGCGCGGTACGGGTTGAACCAGGCGTGGAACTCCATGCCGCGCCGGTGCGCCTCGCTGATGAGGTAGGGCAGGGGGTCGGAATCGCCGGTGGGGCCCCGGCCCTGCTGGCCGGTGAGCCACTTGCTCCAAGGCTCCAGGCTGGATTTATACAGGGCGTCCGACGCGGGCCGGATTTGCACGAACACGGCGTTCATGCCCGCCCGCTGGCCGGCGTCGAGCAGGCGGCGGTACTCGCTGCGGTACTGCACCGGCGATTCGCCCCGCTGGGTGGGCCAGTCGATGTTCTCCACGGTGGCGATCCAGAAGCCGCGCAGCTCGCGCTTGGGCGGCGGGGCGGCCAGCGCCGCCGAGTCGGCCTGCGCATGGGCCCGCAGGCCGAGCAAGCCAAAAATCAGAAGAAAAAGCAAAAAAGGGCGTCGCGGCTCTACCACCATTCTATCAACAGAAAAAGAAAGGCTGCAAATTACGACGCCCCGGGGCCCTTTCTCAGGAGCCCGTCAGCTCGGTGTCGGTCCGGGGCTGGTCGGGGCCGCCTTCGAGGCCGTTGGTTTGCTCGGCGTCGCCGTAGTCGCCGCGGATGCCCGCGCCGTCGCCCATGTTTTCCTGGGTGCTTTCGGGGATGGCCCCGGCTTCGGGGGTGCCGCTGGCGTTCGGGCCGCGGTCGGCGCCGGCGGGTTGTGCGGGTTTGGGGGCCCCGGCGAGGTCGGGGCGGGGGTCGGTGGGGTTTTTTTCGGGGGCTGGCATGGGCGGAAAAAAATTAAATGTTGACTGCTGAGCGTTGAATGGGCAAGACGAAAGGACAAGCGGACCGGCGAAACACCCACCGTATGTTGTCCTCCACCTTCCCCCTTTAACCCTTCCTACGGCGCGGCGCGGCGGCGGTTGGCCCCCGCTTCGGGCGCGGCGCGCGAACTTGGGGCGGCGTTGCCCCGCCGCCAGCCGGCCGGGCCGCGTTTAGCCGATCCTTCTTGCCCTTTATTAATGCCTCCGTCCGTGGCTGCTTCCGATTTTTACCGTCAAAAAACTGACGACGAGCTGTTGTTTTTCGTGCAAAACCCCGGCCAGTACGCCCCCGAACTGGTGGCAGGGGCCCTCCAGGAGCTGCGCGGCCGGGGCACGGCCCCGCAGCCGGCGCCGCTCGCGCCCGTGCCGGCGGGGCCGCCCGCCTTCGCCGACGCCAACCCGCCGCGTCGCGCCTGGGCCAGGCCGGCGGCCCTGGGCCTGGGGCTGCTGGTGCTCGGCGGCGGCACCTACTGGCTGAAAGAGCGCGCCGCCGCCGACCAAGCCGCCGCGCTGGCCCGCGCCGAAGCCCGGCGGCACTTGCCCCCGCCCCGCCTCGCCGACGAGCCCACCCACGCCATCCCCAACTACGACGCGGCCGTGGCCCGCGCCGTGGCCCAGCAGCTGCGCCCGGTGCCCGCCGCCGAGCAAGCCGACGCCCAGCACCTGCGCCAATTCAGCGAGCTGGCCCGGCGCTTCTGGACCGCCGAAACCCAAACCGAGTACCTCACCGGCCTGGCCGCGGCGGGGCAGGCCGGCCCCGAGTTCCAAAACCAGGCCCGGCTGGTGCGCGAAACGTGGCAGGCCTGGAACCGGGCCAACCTTTACGGTTACAGCTTCGGGCCCGTTATGCAGGCCCAGCTTCGCCGGATGAAGGACGCCGCCAGCGGCCAGCAGCACATTCTAGACGACCTGCCGGCCCTGCTGCCGGGGCGTATATTCCTGACTGACAAAAACATGGCCAGGCGCAGTGCCGACGTGCAGGACTTGCTGGGCGGCCTGCTGCCGGCCTCGCCCGTGTCGGGCCGGCCCTATCAGCGCCTGGTGCTGCGCCAGCGCCTCGGCGACGCCCAATAGCCGATGGACGCCCCCGACCCGCCGCCTGCCCCCGACGAAGGCACCGCCCGCGCCGTGGCCCACTTCGCCGAGCGGCCCGACGCGGAGCTGTTTTACCTGGCCCAGCACGCGGCCCGCTACCCGCCGGCCGTGGGGGCCGCTGCCGTGGCCGAGCTGCAGCGCCGCGCCTTGGTGCCCGCGCCGCCGGCCGCGCCCGCCGGGGCCCCCGCGCCGCCC